>DATJTR010000192.1:0-9657 GCA_035503215.1 Pirellulales bacterium | reverse complement strand
GGAGGTGACGTCGACGATTTGGGCCTGGATCTACATGCTGCTGATGGTGCTCTTGTGTCATGACACAATTCTGGGCGGCATCGGTTGCGGGCTGGCGATTCTGGCGTTTGGCCGCTTGGGACTCTTGGATTCGAAGATACGCGGCGTCGTGCTGCCCTACTTGGGGAGCCGCTCGTACAGCATTTATCTGACGCACGTGGTGGTCGGCAGCAACTTGATCCGGGCACTATTCCTGTGGAGTCCGTTGACGAAAACGCTGGGCGTTCTGCTGGCCTATTTCGCGATCGCGTTCTTGGCCACTTTGCTCGTAAGCGAGCTGTTGTTCCGGCTGATCGAGCGCCGGAGCCACCGCCTGGCCCGCCGCATTGCTTGGCAAAGCGCCGCGGTCGTGGCAAATCCGGCCGACGGCCTGGCGGCAGCGACGCTGACGTTGCCGGAAACCGCCACCGTCACGATCGAAAGCCTGTTTCCGGCCCGCTGGATGCGGCGCTGGCCGACGGTGGCGACGGCAATTCGCTCGGAAAGCGCCTGGTTGGTGCCGATCGCCGTTTTTGCAGCGATCTGGCTCTTGGAACTGTATGTCGTCCAAAGCGCGACGCTGGCTCCCGGGCACAGCGTGGGTCGCAAGTTCGACTTCTTCGCGCCGAAAATCCGCTTCCTGATGGACGTCTTCTTCGTCGGCGCGTGCATTTCGCTGCTGGATCGTCGCGGGCTGACGCTGCTGGCGATCGGCAGCTCGCTGGTCAGTTTGATCCTGCTGACTTACTACAACTACTTCTACCGCCCGCTGTCGGTATTGCACATCGTCCAGAATTTCCGGGAAGGAATGGAGCTGAGCGTTTTCGTTTGGGATTTGATCGACGGTGCAACGCTGCTTTCGCTGGGCGTCGTGCTCCTGGTCAAGTTGATGGTGCTGCGATCGATGCCGACGACGCGGCGCTGGCGCTCGCCGGCCTGGTTGGCCTTCTTCGGCGTGTTTGCCGTCGGTTACGTGACGCTGTTCGTGGTGGCGGATCGACTCGATCCGCTGGAAAAAATCGCGGTCGACAGCACTTTCGGCCGGCTGGGAATCATTCGCGGATACCTCGGTCCCTGGATCGGCGAGTTCTATTATCTGAACGACGATCGGCTGCTGCAGCGGGCGGTCGAACGCCGCGAGTACAAGAGCGATCAGCTCACCGAGTACGAAATTCCGCTGCACATCGAGCCCCGCCTGGTGATCATTCAGGCGGAAAGCCTGGATGGAAGAGTGATCGACTACTTTGCCGACGGCAAGCCGGTCACGCCGTTTCTCAATCGGCTGCGGACCAGCGCGATGTACTTCCGCGTGAAGGTGTTCCACTATCAGGGCTCGTGCGACTCGGACTTCACGATGCTCGAGGGCGTGGCCGCCACGCCGCGAGTCAACGCCTACTACATGCCGAACTATCCCTTCGCGAACTCGTTGCCGGGGCTTCTCAAGGAGCACGGTTATCACGTCTATGCTTTCCACGGCAACCGCAGTTCGTTCTACAACCGCGGCTGGGCATTTCACAAAATGGGCTTCGAGCAATCGTTTTTCCAGGAGAAGCTCGAGCACGATTTCGGCTTGCCGGTCACCAGCTTCGGCATCGCCGATCAGGATGTGTTCGAGCTTTCCTCGCACCTGCTGCGGGAAAGCGGGGAGCCGGTTTGCCATTTCATCATCAGCTTGACCTCGCATACGCCTTACGAGTTCGTCACGCCGCAGCCCGATTATCCCTATCTGCACCCGACCGACATGGCCGAGCGCTATTTCAACAGCATGCGTTATCTCGACGACTGCTTGAACAGATACATGAAATCGCTCCCCAAGCACACGACCGTGGTGATTTACGGCGACCACTGCACCGAAGTGAAGACCAAGACCTTCTCGCCCGATCGGATCGACGACCGCGAGTTTGTTCCGTGCTTCATTTACGATACCGACCACGATCTGGCCGAGGAGCAGCGCACCCGCCAAGAGCCGATCGCCATCAACGGCGAATTGAATCTGCTCGACGTCGCCAGCTACATCCGCGGCCGGGTTTCGGTCGCGCCCCAGGCTCTGCCGATCGCGCCCGACGTCAAAGCGCCCGCGCACGCCCAGCCGCTGGCTCCCCAATCGATCGAGCCCGCACCGGACAAGGCGCAACACAAGCCGTCAACTTCGGCGGCCGCGTTGCCAGCTGGAGAGCCGATCGCCCGGCGGTCGGGGGGCGGTTATCCCCAGACGCCGGCCGATCCCTGACCGCTGCAGTTGCCGCCCCGAAAAGCGGCTTGCATTGAAAGCACTCGGTCGATGCCCGATTGACGATTGAAAATGCCCGATTCTTCTGGAATACGACTCAGCCATGAACCCCGCACAGCAGGATCCCGTGCAACCTGACGCCGCCGCCAGCCTGCGGCAGGCGCTGGCTGCGCTCACCGGCGAGCACCGTGACCGGTTGGCCGAAACGGTCGTCTTGATCCCGGCGGCCGGCCGCGTGCCCGAGAACGTGCTGGCACTGTCGAACATTACGTGTCCGGCGATGGTGCCGGTGGCTGGCCGGCCGGTGATTTATTGGACCGTGCGGTATTTGCAATCGCTCGGTCTGCGGCGGTTCGTGATGGCGATCGCGCGTCGCGGTCTGTTCGTCGAAGATTTCGTCGACTGCGCGCTCGCGCAAGATTGCGAAATGCGTTTCGTGGTCCCGTCCCGCGACGGCGGCGTAGGGCGCACGGTGATGGAGCTGGCCGAAGAAGCGGTGGGCCGTTCGGCCCTGGTCGTGTTGGGGGATACGCATTTTCAATTCGCCGATCCGTTGCTGCTGGCGCGCGACGAACCGGCCGTGATCGTTCACCCGGTCGACGATTCGTACCGCTGGTGCACGGCGGAGACGGATGCGCAAGGCGTGGTCACCGCGCTACACGACAAACAGCCGGGGCTTCCGGCGCCGGTCGATGCATTGATCGGCGTCTATTATTTTCCCGACCTCCCGGCCCTGCGCACGGCGGCCCGCGATGCGGTTGCCACGGCCGAGACCGCGGGGCGGCGCACCGAAATGGCCGGGATCTTGAACAACGTTGCCCGGGAGACGCCGCTGCGCGCCGTGCGGGCCGCCGATTGGCTCGATTGCGGCAATCCCGACCGGCAGGCCAGCTCGCACCGCACGCTGCTCCAGAAACGGGCGTTCAACGAGCTATCGATCGACAGCACGTTCGGCACCGTCACCAAGCGCAGCCGCTATGTCGACAAGTTCCTCGACGAGATCAACTATCTGCGGCTCCTGCCGCCCGAATTGTCGGTTCTCTTCCCGCGCGTGGTCGCGTGCTCGACCGACTGGGAAGATCCCTGGCTGACGATGGAATACTACGGCTATCCGACGCTGGCCGAGATCTTCGTTTTCGAGAACGTCGATCCGGCGATTTGGGAGCAGGTGTTCGTGCACCTGCGGAACATCATCGTCGAGGGGTTCATGCACCGCCGCCGCCCGCTGGCAGCCGGCGTGTTGGAAGAGATGTACCTGGGCAAGACCCGCCGCCGGCTGGCCGACATTGCCGAGCCTCCCGCGCTGCGGTCCCTGATTGCGCACGAGGGGCCGATCGTGATCAACGGTCAGGAAGTGGCCAATCTTCCGGCGTTGTGGAAATCGTTGGAGGTCGAGGTCGAAAGGCTGGCCGACACGGTGCAGGGCTGCGTCATGCACGGCGATCTGTGTTTGTCGAACATCTTGTACGACATGCGTTCGCGGATCTGCAAACTGATCGATCCCCGCGGTAGTTTCGGGCCGGCCGGCATCTATGGCGATCCGCGCTACGACGTGGCCAAGTTGTATCACTCCGTGTACGGATTGTATGACTTTATCGTTAACGATTTGTTTCACGTGTCCGTCGAAGGCCACCGCATCGAGTTGGACATTCGCCATCGGCCGCCGCACCGCGAGATCCAGCGTCGTTTCGAGAAGGTGTTCTTCGGCGAGTTCGACCGCCGTGAGATTTTGCTTTTGACCGGGCTATTGTTCGCCAGCATGCCCGCCTTACACTACGATGCGCCCAACCGCCAGTTGGCCATGTACGCCCGGGCGCTCGAGTTGTTCGCCGAATTGTTTTCCCCTAGTACCACCGCCGTGGAAACCGCCTGAATCCCCGATTCAGCCCCCCACCCAATCAGCATGCGAATCTGTATCGATCTGGATGGCGTCATTTGTCAGCTCCGCCGGCCCGGGCAGGAATATGCCGAGTTGGAGCCCGTACCCGGCGCCATCGAAAAGCTGCGCGCCTTGCGCGGTGCCGGGCACTACATCATCATCGCCACCGCCCGGCACATGAAGACGTGCGATGGCAACGTCGGCAAGGTAGTTGCCCGGCTGGGCGCGGTCACGCTCGATTGGCTGGCTCAGCACGGCGTCGAATTCGACGAGATCCACTTCGGCAAGCCGCACGCCGAAGTCTACATCGACGACAACGCACTGCGGTTCGAGGGTTGGGATCGGATCGCCGCCGACGGTTCGTCGCTCCCCCGCAGCCGCGAGAACACCTTCGCGGCCGCTACCGCTCCGCAAGTCGACGGCGCCGCATCATGAACATCGTCATGCCCATGGCCGGGCGCGGTCACCGATTCGTCGAAGCCGGCTTCGACGTTCCCAAGCCGCTGATCGACGTGCGTGGCCGGCCAATGTACGCCTGGGCCACCGACGGTTTGCCTTTGGACGAGGCGAACCGACTGATCTTCATCTGCCTGGCCGAGCATCTGGCCTCGCGGGCGCTGGAGGCCGACATCACCTCGCGCTATGGCACGCGGCGCCCCGTGATCGTCTCGCTGGACGAGGTCACCCAAGGGCAGGCCTGCACGGTCCTCACGGCACGCCAGTGGATCGACAACGACGAACCGCTGTTGATCTTCAATGCCGACACGTATTGCCCCACCACCGTGGCCGCCGCGGCCCGGCGCTTCGGCCCGCAAACCGCCGGCATCCTCGACCTGTTCGAGGCCCCCGGTGAGAAATGGAGCTTCGCCCGGCTGGGCGAGGGAGACCGCGTGCTGGAAACCGCCGAAAAGCGGCGAATTTCCGACTGGGCCAGCACCGGTTTGTACTATTTCCGGCGGGGCCGCGATTTCGTGCGCCACGCCCAAGCCATGATCGATGCCAACGACCGCTCCGGCAACGAGTTCTACGTCGCCCCGATCTACAACCGCTTGATCGCCGCGGGCGAGGACGTGCGCGGCAACCGCGTGGACGAAGTTTGGGTACTGGGCACACCTCAAGATCTTGCCCGTTTCGAGCGGGAGTATCCTCGGTGACCGCGCGCGACCCCCGCCATATCTTGCACGTGCTGAATAGCGCCGCCGGCGGCGCCGCGCTGAGCACGATCGGATTGATCGAATCGCTTCGTGCGCGCGGCATCGAAAGTTCGGCGGTCTGTCACGACGCGGGGGGCGAGGCCGAACGCCGCCAGCTTTTCGACGCCACGCGCGGCAGGCTGCTGTTCACCCCACTGTATTGGTGGAATTACAAGATCCGCCAGCAGACCTGGAAACGCCCGCTGAGCGAACTGCGCCAACTGTGGCGCACCGGCTGGAAACGGGGTTCGACCGCCAAGGTCGTCGAGTTCGCCCGACAGCAATCGGCCGACCTGATCCACTCCAACACGATCCTTACGCTCGAAGGCGGTTTGGCTGCCCGGCGTCTCCGCTTGCCGCACGTCTGGCACGTGCGCGAGTTGGTCGGGCCGGGGCATCCGTTTCGATTGCCGCTCGAAGGCCCGCCTCTGGGCCGGTTTCTGCAGGCCCAGGCCGCCAAGGTGGTGGCCAATTCGCAAGCCACGGCCGAGGCCATCCGATCCTGGCTGCCGCCGGGTTTGCTGGAAGTCGTCCCCAACGGTCTCGATCTCTCTCGCTTTGCGCCCCGCGCGGCCGAGCCGGCAAAACGGCCCCTGGTCGTGGCCATGGTCGGCAGCCTGACGAGCCGCTGGAAGAATCATCTGCTGTTCGTGCGTGCCGCCGGGTTGGTCGATCCGACGCTGCCGATCGAGTGGCGGATCTACGGACACGATCCGTCGCGGGGCGGTCAACTGAGCGACGATTCCTACGCCAATTCGCTGTTGGCCGAAGTGCGGCGGCTCGGACTGACCCAGCGCTTTCATTTGGCCGGGTTCCACGCCGATCCGGCCGAGATCATGTCGCAGATCGACCTCTTGGTTCATCCGGCCGAAAACGAGTCGTTTGGGCGCGTGATCGTCGAGGGCATGGCCGCCGGCCTGGCGGTCGTCGGCGTCAATGCCGGGGGCGTGGGGGAAATCGTGCGACACGAAGAGACCGGTTTGCTGGCTCCTCCGGGCGCCGCCGATGCGATGGCAAGACATATTACGACCTTGGTGCGTGATCCCGAGCTGCGCGCCCGCTATGGCGCCGCCGGCTGCACCAGGGCGCACCAACTTTACTCGATCGAGGCCTGCGTCGAGGGAATCATCCGCATTTACCGGGCGGCGCTCGCCGGTTCGGCGCCGGCCGCCGCTGCGGCATCCGCCATGTCCCAGGGTCGCCCGGCCGACAACCCCGTTTCGGTGAATGATTAATCAACCCGGGCCGACTGCACATGAAGTTTTCGATTTGCATTCCGAACTACAACTACGAGCGTTACCTGGGGCGCACGCTGCGCAGCGTGCTCGACCAGCAGGATGCCGAGTTCGAAATCCTGGTGTCGGACAACGCCAGCACCGACGGTTCCGTGGCCTTGGCCGAGTCATTCGCCGATCCGCGGATCCAGGTGCGGATCAACGCCACCAATGTCGGATTTGCCGGCAACCTCGACCGCGCCGCCCGGCTGGCCAGCGGCCAGTGGCAGATCATGCTCTCCTCCGACGACCTGATTCGGCCGGGCGCTCTGAGAACCTACCGCCGCCTGATCGAAGCACTGGGGCCGGATGCCGAATCGGCCGTGTTGTCGGCCACGATGGACGTCATCGATGGCGACGACACGCTGCTCGACAAAATCGGTCCCGACCAATCGCTCTGGCAGGGAGCGGCCCGGGCCAGCGAACTCGACGAGGCCGCGGGCGGGCCGGTCTATTCGATGCCGGCCGACGAACTCCTCAAACGCTGTCTCGCGCAGCTCAAGAATCCCTTCAACTTCGCCGCGACCTGCTATCCACGTCGGCTCTACGACGCCGTCGAAGGTTACGGTGCGGGACGCCTGATCAATCCGGACAAGTATTACCATTGGAAGCTGCTGTCCGTGGCCAAGCGGGCCTATTTTGTCGATTCTCCGCTGTTCGCCTATCGCGTTCACACGCAAAACCAGAACTCACAGGAAGCGGCCCGCGGTGCGCTGAAGTTTCTCGTCGACGAGTACGCGTCGACTTTGGAGATGGACGAGGCCGTGCTCCGGCGGCTTGGCATGACGCGCGAGACGCTGGGCGACGCCCTGGTCGAATACGACGTCGCCCGCCACGGACTGGCCACGCTTGCGCGGGGAAACCGGCTGCGAGCCAAGCGCATTCTGCAGTTCGGTTGGGCCGTTTATCCCGACAGCGTGCGGCAAAACCGCAATGCGCGGATGCTGGCGATTTTGCTGCGATTAGGGCCCCTGGGACAGCACATTGCCTCCTGGGCCTATGCCCGTCACCTTGACAGGGCGCAACGATGAAACGATAAAGAAAAATGGATTGTGCAATGGCGTTTTTTGGCGGCCGCGCCCCCTGTCGGCCGCGTCGGCGGACCGATCGTGGGCTGCCTGCAACGCCAGGATCGGCGGCACGTTCTGGCCGCCTGGCCGGGCGGGGAGTTTCCGCCTTTCCCCGTTCAACCTGTCTGGCTGCTGAGTCGGCCGCACCCATCTCGTCGATTTTGTGGATACGCGTTGTCGAGCACCGCCGGTGCCCGATCGCCCCGTGGTCAATGGTGACCGAGTTTGAACATGCACAATAGTGCCGTCAATCTGTCGGGCTTCGGCCAGCCGCTCTCGCTGGCTTCGACGCAACGCGCGCCGACCGTGCCGCTCGAGCGGTCCGCGGCGGCGCCATCGAAGCTGACGATCACCGGCATGATCTTGTTCGTCACCTGCGTGCTGATGTTCGGCTCGGGCTTCAAGGCCTTTCGCCCCGAGGTTGGCGGGCTGCTGGTCCATCCGTTTCTCTTTCCGCTAGCGGCGGTCGCCCCCTTTCTGCTCATCAACCGGTTGAAGGCGTTTCCGGCACGCCTGCTGACCGCCTTTTTGATCTTTTACATGCTCTACGTCTTGTCGAACCTGGCGGGCGGTCTAAGGGCGGCCAGCGAGATCGTCAAGTTCACCACCGCCGGCGTGGCCATCATCGGTACGGCGATGCTGGTCCGGTCGCGGTCCGATTTCGTGGCGGGTGTCATTGGGCTGGGCATTGCATCGGGCTCGATGGGGCTGTTCGGTCTGCGGACGATGGGCTCGGCCACCGGGGTCGAGGCGCTCGACGTCGGAAACAAGAACGCTTTTTCCTTGTTCGTACTGCCCGCGATTCTGCTCTGCGGCTATATGTTCTTCGAGGCCCCGGTCAACAGTCGCACCATGCGGATGGTGATCAAGGCCTTATGCGTCAGCGCGATTCTGGCTTGCGTGCTGGCGATCTTCCTGAGCGGCAATCGCTCCGGCTATCTCGGTTGCGTGGTGATCGGGGCCATGTTGCTCAAGGAGAAGAAGCTTTACGGCATGTTGCTGGTCGGAATGATGGCGGCCGGCCTGGTCTATGCGATGATGAGCCTGCAGAAAACCGACGTCTTTCAGCACCGTTGGAATCAAACTTTCCACGAAAAGAACGAATCGGACGAGCTGCGCGGCCACATCATCTTGGCCTGCATTCGAATCGGCTTCGAGTATCCGATCACGGGCGTCGGGGCCAACATGCTGCCCACCACCATTGGCTCCTTCGTCGGCGGCCAGCATGCCGGCATGCAGAACATCGAATCGCACAACGTTTTCGCCCATATCTGGGGGTCGGCCGGCATCCTCTGTTTCTGCTCGCTGGTCTACGTTGCTTGGGTGCTGTGGTTCATGACGCCGCCGCCCAACAAGGCTGACGTGGCCCTGGCGAGTGAGTTCACGCGCGCTCAGCGGTTGGTGAGAATGATGGTCATCCTGTGGATCATCCGCGGCTGTTTCACGAGTGCGATCCTGTACAACCCCGGCTTTTCGATGGGGTTGGGATTGGCCATCGGCTACTGCGCCATGTTATCGGCCAAGCCCAAACGGGGCGCGAATCCCTTGGCCATGGCTCCGCTACCCGGTGGTCTGGCGCATTCCTACTAATGGTTAGCCGAGCGCAAGGTTGTCGCAGCGATTTTCACGAAATACAGCCGTGCGATGAACGGTTCATGAATCATTTCCCTGTCCATCACGTCGTTGACTCGGTTTTCCGCCGCCGGCCCGCGGAGCAAAGGGTTTCCGCCGCGGGGCTGCCCGTCGCAAATGCTCCCCGCCGACCGCTTCCGTTCGCTAGAATCCTACGGCGGCGGCCGTCCGCGGTTTCACCAATCCAGATCTGAAGTCAAGAATCGAAGGCCGCTTGCTGCTTGCGCACCGAGTGGAAATTGAACTCTCGTTTTGGGAGACGTAAGGTTTGCCACAGTACATACTCGGCCTTCACGCCAGCCATAATGCCAGCGCGTGCATCGGCGACGAAAACGGCCTGATCCATGCCGTGCAGGAAGAA
>DATJTR010000191.1:0-5377 GCA_035503215.1 Pirellulales bacterium | reverse complement strand
GTCTCTTCGACGACGGCCGGCCAGGTTTCGAACGGCTTTAGCGGGACCAGCGTCTCCGAGCTGTAGAAGCTGGTCGGATCGACGCCGGAATCGGGCCGGCCCATCTGACTGACCGCCAGTTCGACTTCCGGGTATTTGGTCATGATGCGGCGGGCGATCCGGGTTTTCTCGGCGTTTTGCTCCAGCGACACGCTCACCGGATAAAAACCGCGAATCCAAAGATGGCCTTCCTCCAGGGCAGGCATGAATTCGCGCCCCAGAAACGGCAACGCGCCGACGGTCACGATGACGAAGGTCGCAAACACTCCCAAAAACAGCGCCCGATGGTCGAGGCAATGTTCGAGGTTTCGCAAGTAACCGCGTTTGAGATAGCGGACCAGGGCATTGTCCGCGACCGGTTTCAAGTGCTTGAACATCAACAGGCACAGCACGGGGGCCAAGGTCAGCGCCAGCAGCAAGGCGCCGGCGATCGCGAAGGCGTAGGTTTCCGCCATCGGGCGGAATAGTTGACCTTCGGGCCCGCGCATCGTGAACAATGGGAGCAGGGCGCAGACCATGATCAGCATGGAAAACCACAAGCTGCGTTCGACTTCATGCGCGGCCTTGACGATCCGCTCCTTGAGCGGCAACTCGAGGTACTTGCCGCTGCTCAGCACGCGATAGATGTTTTCCACCATGATCACGGTCGAATCGACGATGATGCCGAAATCGACCGCGCCGATGGAGAGCAGATTGGCGGACGCGCCGCGAACATAGAGTGCGCCGAACGCGAACAGCAGGGCCAGCGGCAGGTTGATCGCGATGATCAGCGCACTGCGGACGTTGCTCAGGAACATCAGCAGGATGATGGTGACCAGAATGATGCCCGTCACCAGGTTCTCTTCCACCGTGTCGGTGGTCAGGTTGATCAAATCGGTCCGGTCGTAGAAGGTTTCGATCTTTATGCCGGGGGGTAACCGGCCCGGCGTATCGTTCAGTTCGGCGATTTTGGCCTTGAGTATTTCCAAGGTCGGCAGCGAATCGGCCCCCTTGCGCAACAGCGCCAGGCCCTGTACGACGTCGTCTTCGTCGACCCAAGCGCGATTGCCTCCTTCGTCGACGACGATCTTCCCGTCCTCGTCGACCTCGGGCCGGCTGAGGCCGACCTTTCCCAGCCGGGTTTGATAGCCGACGACCACCCCTTGATCCGACGTGGTTTCACCTGGCGCGAGGGGCCCCCCCTCGACCACGTCGCCAACGCGAACCGGGAGGTTGTTCGTGCTGGAGAGGACGATTTCGCGAATCTCGCGCAGCCGGCGCAGCGCCTCTTCGTGCAAATAGCGGGCGGCTTCGCGGGCGGTGTTCATCTTCAGCACGTATTGCAGCGGATCCCGACCGCGGGCGATCAATCCCAGGCCGCGTACGACCGCCACCGACTCCCCCTGCACGAGGTAGTCGCCGCTGACATTGTCGTTGCTGGCGGCGACGGCGCTGCGGAGCTGATCGAGCGTGATGCCGTAGCGCTTCATCCGGTCCGGATCGGGATGGATTTCGTAGCGCTTCGTCGTCCCGCCGAAGCTGGCCACGTCGGCAATGCCGGGAATGCGGCGAAACTCGCGTTCCAACGTCCAACTTTCGATCGCTCGCAGGTCATTCAGCGCATAGATGTTATGACCGTGCTCGTCCTTAGGACCGGTCACCACGTAGCGGAGGATTTCACCGATCGGGGAACGTGGCGAAATCTGCGGAGAAACGACGTCGGGTAGATCGGTGCTTTGAATGCGATTGATCACTTCCTGGCGGGCCGCCAGGTAGTTGACACCGTATTCGAACTGCGTGCTGATGAACGACAGGCCGAACAGCGATTTGCTGCGGACGAATTTCAGGCCGGGCATTCCGGACAAACCGACCTCGAGCGGAATGGTGACCAGCCGCTCGACTTCTTCGGCCGATCGGCCGGGATATTGCGCGACGACTTCGACTACGGCGGGAGCCGGATCGGGATAGGCCTCGACGTTGACGTGACTGAACGCGAACGCCCCCGCGGCCGCCAGGCCCAGGGTGAACAGAATCACGATCAGGGCGTTGTTGACGCTCCAGCGGATCAGGTGAGCAATCATCGCTTCGCACCATTGAGCAAGCTGGCATCGGGTGCGTTCGCGGCTTGTTGCTGCAGGAGGTCTTCGCGGAGCTCCAACGCCCCGCGGGCAACGACTAACTCGTCCGCGTGGAGTTCCTTGACCCCCTGATCGCGCTCTTCGTCATTTAAATGGGACCGCAGGTAGACGACGTCGCGCTGACGGCGGACGACACGGACCTTGCGACATTCGAATTTCAAGACGTCGGGATCGGTCTGTACGAAGACGTAGCTGTCGCTCCCTTCGTCGACGAGTGCCGTGGCAGGCACCTCGACGATGTTGGGCTCGTTCCAGATGGGAATCGTCGCCGAAACGAACTGACCGGCTTGCAACGTTCCGCCGGCGTTTTTCACCGATCCGATCAGCAGCGCCATGTGCTCGTTCGGGTCGATCGTATCCCCGATGCGATCGATTTTCGCCTCCAGCACGCCCAGGTCCGGGTTCGCCGGCACGTGCACCTCGGCGCGGATCGGCAAACCCATCTGCCGCAAATACATCAAATCTTCTTCGTAGGCATGGAGATAGACGGTCAACACGCTGAGGTCGGCAACTTTGAACAACTCGTCGTTCGTGTCGACGATGTCCCCCATGGTGATGTTCTTTTCGACCACGGTGCCGTCGATCGGCGCCACCACGTCGACGCGCGCCCAATCGGAATCGTTGCGCTTTTCGGCGCGGCCCAGTTGGTGAATCACTTCGGCTTCGGCCTTGACGCGCTCGATTTCCTGGTCGCTGACGCGCCACGAGCTGAGCGTCAGTTCGGCTTTGCGGACGGCGATCACGTCGAGGCTGACGTTCTTCTCGGCATCGCGCACCGAACGCTCGGCAACCGAGCCTTCCTCGACCAGCTCCTTCAGCCGGCTGAGCGTGACCTGGTCGAGCATCAGGCGGGCTTGAGCGTCGACCAGCTCGCTCTTCTTCTCCCCCAAGTCCTTGCTCCAGACCACAGCCATGCGCTGGCCTTTGGTCACGCGGTCGGTGTAACTCAATTGGCGCTTAGCGCTCGCGCTATCCGGGGCGCTCGGGCCGCGCAAATTCGGCTCGTCAACGGTCGCAATTTCGGTGATTTGGCCCGGAAACCGGGAATTCACTGCGTGCAAGCGGTTGGGATCGAAAGCCAGCGAGCCGCGCAGCTCCAATTTCCGCAGCCGCGTGGGCTGGGTAACCTTGGCAATTTCGATGCCGCTTAGCTTGATGACCTTAGGAGTCAGCGAAATCGCATTCAACTTCTCATGCTGAGCGTTCTGCGCGTTCGCGGCCTTTGCGGTCTCTTCCGTCTCGGGGCCGAAATGGCGCCAAACGATCACCGCGGCCAACGCCGCGATCGGCAGCAAGATGCCGAGAATGACGGTGAATCGTTGTTTGAGGAAGGAGCGCACGGAGGCACCGATTCGGGAGGAAAATGGCGGGTGAATCTGCCGTAAAGTCTATCCCACAAACAAACCCCGGAATAGGAACCGCAGTCCGCGGCAGGTGTTGCAAAGACAATGCCGGTATCAAATCTGAGGATTGCGCGTGCGGAATAAGCGGAACCTTAGGCCTCGGCGGCAGGCATGCCGTGGGGCGCCGCAGAATCGCCGGCAGTTCGCCCGCAACACATGCCATGCGCGCACGCATTTCCCGCGGGCAGGCGAGTCGTTCCACAGGCTTCTACGGGCATGAGACAAACGGGGTTCAGGGGGGTTCGGACTGGGGACGGAGCCGAGTTCATGCGATTCTGTCGCAACGGATCGGCTGCTTTCTTCACCGCGCAGGGTCCGGTTGGAAAACGTGAACGATTGCAGTGCCTGGCGTCGATTTCCGATCCCCAATGGAACTTTCGGGGCGTAGAATCTGGATTGATTCGCAGTGGGCCAGACGGCCGCTGGCTTTACTGCTATGAAGCTAGAGGAAAGTCCGGGCTCCGCAGGACACAGTGGTGGGTAACGCCCACCGGCCGTGAGGCCAGGGAAAGTGCAACAGAAAGCAGACCGCCCGCTGTGCGGCCAAGGCCGTGCGTCGGGCAAGGGTGAAACGGTGAGGTAAGAGCTCACCAGCAGGCCGGGTGACCGGCTTGGCTAGGCAAACCCCACTGGGAGCAAGGCCAAACAGGAAGCAGCTCCGGCGCTCGCGTCGGGGCGCGGATCGGTCCGATCCGCCGACGACTTCCGGGTAGGCTGCTAGAGGTGTCGAGCAATCGGCATTCGAGAGAAATGGCCGTCGCGCCGCGACTGTGGCGGACAGAACCCGGCTTATAGGCCCACTGCGAATTTTTGAATTCTCGCAAGCGATTCGAGACGGCCGCGCGCAGCGGAAGCGGCCGGAACGAGAAACCCCTCGACCGGGTGGAGCGAAGACAAGTTGAGCCTTCACGGCAATCCGCCGCCACCCGCCCTCCCGGTTGAGTGAACCGCAGGGGGCGGCGGATGCCGCTCGAGCTAATGGCATGGCGAGCGTCGGCCAACGCTTGCATGCCTGCCTGAAATCATTAGCCGACCGCGGCCATCGTTTCGGCCGGGACGAGTTCGTCGTCCACGACTTGCAGGAGCTTTGAAATGCAAAGCTTGTTCATGCTGGTATGGTGCTGCCGGGCTTCTTCCTTCAAAGCCTCGTGCATGCTCTTGGGGAGCCGAACCGTGATCACGCGCTGCGGTTCCTTATTCGCGGCAGTGCTATCAGGAGTCTTCTCGCGGAGCTTTGCTAGCATCTGCTGGATTTGTTGATACTCGGGACATTGCTCAAAATGGGACAACGAGGCAGGATCGGGGTAGGCACGGCGGACGATCCCATCGAGGCCGAGCACTTCACGGAAAAAGGTGACCCAATCCGGATGCTGGTTGAACAACTCACTTGCTACTCGAAAGACCTCTTGTCGCTTTTCGCTCATCCGTAATCTCCTTAAGACCTGAAGAAATTGGTTCGGCCGGGCCTCCGTCGTACCCGGTCGCCCAATACTAGCGAGAAGTCAAGCTGTCGACGGATAGCATTTATTTGCTTGCACTTGCGGAGATTGCAAAAGCGCAGCCCAACAACCAGGCAGGGCTGCCCAGATTCGTGCAATTGAGCTGGTGCCTAAAAAAGTGGCAGCCGCCAATTTTCACATTTACCAAGTGTCCACATCGGGGCGGTCCAAAAAAACCGCGAATCGGCTCCCATGAACAAGAATCTTGACTCGATTGCCACGGTGTTGGAGTTGCCAGATCGGGTAGTCTGGGTGGTTTCTTCCGCTGCCGGGGGGAAGCATTCCGCCCTGCTAGCAACGTGGGTGGTGCAGTCATCGC
>DATJTR010000190.1:0-10723 GCA_035503215.1 Pirellulales bacterium | reverse complement strand
AGAAGTGTTTCGGTCAACAGCAGCCCAAGGGCGACGTACAGGCAATCGCGGTTCAAGTGACTCTGCCGGCCGGTCGGAGGCGCGATCTCTTCGGTCGCGGCATCGATGCCCGTGGTGAACTCGCGCGGAAGATCGCCCGGTTCGACGCGGGCCAGATCGCTTTCGGCGGTATCGACGTTGGCGACGAACAATTCCTCGTCGGCTCCGACCGGACCGAGCCGCACGCGATAGATGCCGCTTTGCCAGGTGTCGGCAAACGACCAACCGCTGTTCGACGCGTCGCCGGCCGTGGTCAAATCGTCTTCGTGGCCGTCGGGCTCGACGACGCGCAGCGGCGTGCCGGCGCCCCCCGCGGGCAGATTGCCGGTCAGCGGCTGCAAGACCGTGACGGTTTGATCGCGGGCTTGCCCACTCACGACCAGGGCCAGCATCTCCTGCACCAAGGGGACGAAGCTGGGCCAGGCCGGCAGAGTGGTCCAGGGAGATTTCGTTTGCGGATCGACCGACGATAGCGAACCATCGGTCGCCACCAGCACGCTGCGGCCGCGATAGAGCGGGGCTTCGACGATCGCCGGATCGCCGTCGGCAAAGGCCAAAGCCACGCGGGCCGACACGTCGCTGCGCGGCTCGAGCCGGAAATAGCGCGAATTCGGCGTCGTGAGCAGGCCGGCCGCCTCGCGGTCTTGAAACACTTTGACCAGCGGATGCCGATATTCGAGCGGATCGAAATGATACTGCCCCTCGGGAGCCAAGGCGCCGATCCGGGCAGGCAAAACGCCGCCACGGTCGTGGATGAGCTCGCGGTCGTAGCGGTCCGCCAGCACCTGGTCGCCGAGAAAGAAGACGATTCCACCCCCCTGCTTCAGATAGGATTCGAGCAGGCTGGCTTCGCTGGCGGTGAACTGGCCGACGTTGGCCAAAAACACGCAGTCGTAGTTGGCCAGGTCGCGCTCGACCAGCGCGCTCTCGGGAACGACTTCGGGTTTGACCAGCGCCGCGCCGTCGGACTCGCCCGAATCGGGATTCAAAGCCAGGGCCAGATAGTCGGTCGCTCCCGACAGGCCGCCGCCGGCCGGCTTGCCATCGACGCACAGCACGCGGAGCTGGTCTTTCACTCGCACCACGAGCCAGCGGTGATTGTCGAGGTCGAGGGCGTCGGCGGCCAGGCGGACTTCGGCCACGTGCTGGCCCGGCGCATCGAAGCGATAGCTAAAGGCCGCCCGAGCGGTTTCGCCGGGCACGAGATCGACGGATGTCTCGCCGGCGCGGTGGCCGTCGATCAAGAGCTCGACCAGTTGGTGACGGTGCTCCGAGCCGCCGAACGATTGCAGTCGGGCGTCAAAGACGACTTCGCGGCCGACCGCGGCCAACGGCTCGCTGAGCGCGAGCCCGGTAACGGCGGCATTTTCGGCCCCGCTTTGCCCCACGTCGACGACGACCAGTGCCGCCCGCTCGGCCAGGCGGGCCAGCCGCTGGCGGTATTCAGCTTCGGCCGCCGGGCCGACGAGCTGCGGCGCCCAGGTGTTGCGGCACAGATCGGTGAGGAAATAGACCTCGCGCCGGGCCGGCGCGGAGCTGCCGGCGCCGTTCAGCACTTCCTCGACACGGGCCAGCGTGGCGGGAAGATCGGCCAGCCCTTGCACCAGGCGCAAGGCATCGATCTCGGCCAGAAAATCGCTCGGCTCGTGCGCCGGCGAGCCGACGACCACGACCGGCGGATCGGCCAACGTGACCAGCAGAAACGCGTCACCGGCGGGACTGTCTTCGACGATTTTCTGAGCCGCCTGCTTGGCCCGCTCGAACCGGCTGCGATCGGTCGGCCGATAGGCCATCGAGTACGAGCCGTCGATGACGATCATTTTGAGCGTGCGCTGACCGGTGGAAAAACTTTGATGGGCCCCTTCCAGGTAGGGCTCGGCCACGGCCAGGGCCACGAGGATCACGATCAGCGTGCGGATGGCCAACAGCAGCCACTGCTCGATTTGCATCCGCCGGGAATTCTTTTTCAGCGCGGCCAGCAGATACTCGATCGCGGCCCAGGAGACTTCGCGGTAGCGGCGGCGGTTCCAGAGATGGATCGCCAGCGGCACCGCGGCGGCGGCCAGCCAGGAGAGCATCAGCGTGTTGCCGAAGCCGAACGCGAGTAACAACCCCAGGCCTTTCATGCGATTTCGCGATCTGCCCCCCTGCTCTTCCAGTGCCTAACCCACGCCAGGCCTATTTGGTCCGATTCAATCGCGAAGCGAGATACGTTGACAGGGCCAGCTCCAGCGATTGATCGGTTCGGAGCAGCACGTAGTCGATTTGCTGTGCCCGGCAGCCCCGCTGAATCTGCTGCTGGAACCGAGCCAGCTCGGCCAGGTAAGCCGCGCGCAAGGAAGGCGGATCGACCAGCACGTCGGGCAATTGTTCCAAGCCCTTGAACTTCGTCATCTGCTGGAACGGAAAATCGAGTTCGGCCGGGTCGAGCACGTGAAACAAAATCACTTCGTGCCGGCGATGGCGAAAATGCTTGAGGCCAGCCAGCATCGAGCGAACGTCGTCGAACAGGTCGCTGAAGATGACGACCACGCCGCGCTTTTTCAGCCGCTCGGCCAGGTCGTGAAAGATGGGGCCGGTTTGCGTTTTTCGCTCCGGCACGGTTTGCTCCATCACGTGCAAGAGCTGCTTGAGATGCGAGGGATTGCTGCTCGCGCGGACCAGGGCGCGCACTTCGCGGTCGAAGGTGACCAGGCCGACGCTGTCTTGCTGTTGCAGGACGAGAAAGGCGAGCGCGGCGGCCACGCTCTGGGCGTATTGAAGTTTGGAGAGGGGAGCGTCTTCGCTCTGATAGCGCATGCTCTCGCTGGTGTCGAGCAGCAGGTAGCTGACGAGGTTGGTTTCTTCCTCGTATTGCTTGAGATAGTATTTGTCGGTCTTGCCGAAGACCTTCCAGTCGACGTAGCGGAGATCGTCTCCCTGGACGTACTCGCGGTGTTCGGCGAACTCGATCGAAAAACCGTGGTACGGACTGCGATGCACGCCGGAGACATAGCCTTCGACAATCAGCCGGGCACGCAGCTCCAGCCCTTGCAGCTTAGCGAGCGTCCGCGGATCTAAATACTTGAGGCTGCTTTCCAAGCGTAGCGCTCTCGTTTTCGACGGGGATGGTTTCGATCAGGCGGCGGATGATTTCGTCGGGCTTGATTCCTTCGGCTTCGGCGTTGAAGTTGGTCATGATGCGATGCCGCAGCACCGGATAGGCCACCGCGCGAATGTCCTCGGGGGCGACGCAGTAGCGGCCGTGCAACACGGCCCGGGCCTTGGCCCCCAGGACCAGGTACTGACTGGCTCGCGGACCGGCTCCCCAACTGACGTAGTCGGCGATGAAGTCGGGCACGGTGCCTTGATCGCGGCGCGTGAGCCGGGTGAAACGCAGCGCGTAGCGCAGCACATGGTCGGCCACCGGCACGCGGCGAACGATCCGCGTCAGCTCCATGATTTCGTCGGCTGTCAGGGTGGCCTGCACGGTGGTCGGCTCGTCGGCCGTAGTGCGGCGGACGATTTGGAATTCTTCCTCTTCGTCGGGATAGTCGACGAACGTGTTGAACATGAAACGGTCGAGCTGGGCCTCGGGCAGGGGATAGGTCCCTTCTTGCTCGATCGGGTTTTGCGTGGCCAGCACGAAGAAAGGCTCGGCCAGGTGATGCTGCTGCCCGCCGACCGTGATCTGATGTTCCTGCATCGCTTCGAGCAGCGCGGCCTGCGTTTTGGGAGGCGTGCGGTTGATTTCGTCAGCCAGGATGACGTTGGCAAAGATCGGGCCGGGAAGAAAACGGAACGCGCGGGCGCCGGTAGCCTTGTCTTCCTGGATGACTTCGGTGCCGGTGATGTCGGCCGGCATCAGGTCGGGGGTGAATTGAATGCGGCTGAAGCCGAGCTGCAAGGCATCGGCCAGCGTGCGGATCATCAGCGTCTTGGCCAGCCCCGGCACGCCCACCAGCAGGCAATGCCCGCGGGCGAACATCGCCACCAGCAGCTCTTCGATCACTTGCGATTGGCCGACGATCACTTTGCCCAACTCGCCGGTGATGCGGCGATAGGAATCGGCCAGCCGCTCGACGGCGGCCAGATCGTGTTCGGGAAGCGTCATGCTGTGTCCGTTTCGTGGAGTCGGCGAGGAAAATGAGGGACGGTAGTTTGGGCGGTTAGCTGTCCTACGGACGGGCGGGGCGGCGGGTTGGCCCGGCCGGCGGGCGGGTATTGTCCCGCGAGGCCGTCACCGCCGCACGACCGGCACGGTGTCCAAAACCATACAACTTGTCGGCCGCCGCGATCAACAGGACGCCGTGGCTGATGACCAGGTTGCCCCCGCCGGCCTTGCGGGCGTCGGTCAGCGGAATGGGGTCGCGGGCCAGCGACACTCGGCCCCCCGGCGCCACAGCCTGGCGGAAGACATAGAGCGAGTCGCGCGTCGGCCAATAGATTTTGTCGCCGGCCAGAATACCCCGGCCGTAGCCGTGGGGCGATTGATCGGGCCAGTGGCCCGATACTTTGCCGGTGACCGCGTCGATCCACCACAGGTGGTCGCCACTGGCGATCAGACTGCCCGAGGCGACGCCAAGCAAATGGACCGCGTCGGCGGCGAGCGAAGTTTCCCACAGCGGCTGGCCCGAGCCGGCGTCGAACGCCAGGATCGATTCGCTGTCGGACGGGGCGACGAACAGCGTGCCTTGATGATAGACGCAGGGATTCAGGTCGCGATAGAAATGGGCCAGGCGTTTGTCCTGGCCGGCGGCCGTGAGTCGGCGGGCGCGGGGATAGGTGGTGATCCACATCAAATGGCCGTCGAGGGCCGAGACCGCCCCGACCGCGCCCAGATTCGTGTTGGCGTAGAGCACTCCTTCGTCGAGCGTGAGCAAGTCGTGCGTCAACTCTTCCATCTGGCCGCCGGCGGGCGTTTCGGCGGCGCAGAGCATCGTGCGCCAGCGACGATGCCCCGTCTCGGCGTCGAAGCAAGCGACATGAACTTGCGGCCGCACGTCGCTGTGCCGCATCACCACATATACGTCGGTGCCGGAAACCAGCGGCGCGCCTTCGAACGCCCAGCGGTCGTCGTCGGGCTCGATCCGCCAGACCAGCCGGCCTTCGGCCGTTAGATCGAGACAGACGAGCCGGCCCGGATTGCCGTCGTTGAACTCGGTCGGCCGGGTGGTCACCTGCGAGCCGACGCGGGTGTAGAGGCGGCCATCGCAAACCGTGAGCGTGAATCGTGGCACGCCCAGCCCACGCGGCTGTCGTTCGAGCGAACCGTTGGGTGGGCCCTCGCGATAGATTTCGCCCGGCGGCTGCTCGGGATTGCCCGGCCACAGCGGCTTGCCGGTGTGCAGATTGAAGGCGAAGATCTGCCGGCCAGTGGACAGCAGAACCATGTCCCCGACGACAACCGGATGGTAACTCAAGAGTCCGTCGCTGCGCTCGCCCACGCGGTAGGAGCCGAAACGCTGTACGTTGGTCGAGTCGGCCGCGAGGGGTTCGCCCAGCGGAATGGCCGGCCAGAGGGGCGCGCCGACATCGATTGCTTCACGCGCGATTTTGTCGCGCTCGTTGTTGCCGGCAAACGTCGGCCAGTCTTCGCTCTGGGTGGATTTGGGCCAGGCCTCGGCTTCGGCCAACAGGCGTGCCAGGGCGACGGCATAGCGCTCGTGCCGGCCGGCCAAATTGCCTTCGGCCTCGGGATGAAGCGCCTCGAAGGCGGCCAACTCCCCTTTGGCCCGAGCGAGGGAACCCTCGAAGATCGAGGCCAGCACCAGCCGTGCCCGCACGTCGGCCAGCGACAGCGAAGTGGCCGGATAGGCCAGGTGCATGCCGGGCAGGCGGGCCGCTTTCCAGAAGCGGACGAGCCGCTGCGAATCTTCGTCGCCGAGGGGTTCGTCGTGCCGCAAGCGATAGCCGGGTCGGCGCGTTGACGCGTCGGCCGCGTACCAGTGGAGGACGGCAGCACGGTCGGCCGGATCGGTGTCGGCGGCAGGCCTTTCGGCGGCTGCGGCCTCGGTTTTGTCGGCATCGGTTTTGTCGGCATCGGTTTTGTCGGCTGGCGGCTTGTCGGCTGCGACGGTTTGGTCGGACGGTTTATCGGCGGCTTCGCCGGCCGGTCTTTCGACGGCCGGTTTTTCGACGGCCGTGCCGGTGGCGGCTTCGAACCGGTCCTTCGCAATCCATTCGGCGGGGCGCTCGATGATTTGATCCCAGTAGGTGCGGGCGATGCTTGGCTCGCCCCGTTCGAGGGCCAGGTCGCCCAGCGTCAATAGCGCGTCGTCCCCCCAGCTCGAACAGAACATGTCGCTCGTGATGCGGGCGAGCTGCGCGGCGTCGCGGCGGGCCAGGCCGTCGGCGTACCAACGCTCGGCCACTGGATCGACCGGTCCGCGATAGAGAGCCAAGGCCGCGGGAGGGAGGGCGGCGATTTGCAAATGGCAGTAATCGGCCAGGCGGATAAACCGCCGCGGCGAGACGGCGATCACCTTGCCGCCGTAGTTCTCCATCAGCCGGCGATAGGTTTCGACCGCCTCGTCCCACTGACGGTTGTCGAGGTATACCCGGGCTTGCTCAAGATGGGTGCGGACGGAGTTATCGACCTCGTCGAACTGCACGGCCCCCGACAATTCGAGGGGGCTGGGGGCTTGGGCCGGCGCCGGGGCGGTCAGCCCAAAGCAGGCCAGCCAGACGCCGAGGACGATAGCCGCCAGCGCCCGGGCGCGTGAACCGGGCAACGACCGGCCGCGAGCCGGCGAAAGCCATCGAGCAGTCCTTTGCAAGTCGCGAAACAAAAGTCGGTCACCTCGGGGCCAAAGGCGGCTGGTCGATCGGCCGGCAGGCGCTAAGCGGACGCACGGGCCAGACGCATTAAAGATTTGTCGGGCCGAAACTTATGCGCTGCGAGCCGCCGCCGGTTCATTATAGACGAACGGCGCCCTGCCGGAAACGCAAGATGGGCCGCGAGACTGAGAGTCGCTGACGGCGCGGCCGGTCACGGCCGGCCGTAGCCTTCGACGATGCGGCCGATGCCGAACAGGCAGACGCCGCCAACCATGATCGCCAGCATTTGCCCCTCGCGGATCGAATGCCCCAGCTCGAGCAGCATGCCCAGCGGCAAGACCACCAGGCCGAGAATTTGCATGTTGTGCCCGAGACGGCGCATGAGGCGAGTGCCGAAGGAAGAGACAGCGAAGCAGTGCGGCAAAACGGCTGGACCAAAACACTTTTTTTTGCCGTTCGGGGTCTATCATAACGGCCGGCGGCGGCGTAAAGCTATTGGTTCGGCCGGCCGGTCGGCGACGAATCGGCCCAGCAGGATCGCGTTGTCTCAGGTTCCGAACCGCCATGCAGCCGCACCCACGGTATTTGACGATGCTCAGCCGGGCGCTCCGCCTGCGCTGTCCGCGATGCGGAGAGGGGATGCTCTTTTTGGGCTGGTTCCACATGCGGTCGCGGTGCGACTGGTGCGGCCTGGTTTACGAGCGCGAGCCGGGCTTCTTTTTGGGCTCGATCTACGTCAACTACAGTTTGACGGCGGTATTGACGACCACGATTTACCTGCTTGTCTTCGTCACCGAAGTGGTTTCGCCCCAAACGGCACTGTGGGGACTGGCGGCGTTCTGCATTCTGTTTCCGGCCTGGTTCTTCCGCTATGCCCGCAGCTTGTGGCTGGGCTTCGATCAATACTGGGATCCGCGGCCGGAAGACAAGGATTGAGCGAGATCAATGGATAGATTCGCGAGAATTATCGTGGGCTATCATGGATGTCACGCCCGGTATGGCGAGGAATTGCTGCTCGGAAAAACGCCGGTTGCGGAGTGGAAGAAGAGCCAAAACGACTTCGACTGGCTCGGCGAGGGTGTCTACTTTTGGGAGCATTCATTGGAGCGGGCCTGGCAATGGGCGGCGAGCCAATATGGCGGCGATGGATTCGTCATTGGAGCGCTGATCCAGTTGGGTGCATGCTTCGATCTCATGGATGCTCGCTGCACTCTGCTACTTGCGCAGAGCTATTCTGAATTCGTAGAGGCGCTCCAGGCGAGAAAGAAAAAGCTTCCGACAAACGGCGGAGTGAAGAAGAAAGCCCGTAAACTTGACTGCGCTGTCATCAATAGGTGTCTTGACCGGATGATTGCGAAGGACGTCAGCTTTGACACGGTGCGAGGAGCGTTTTTGTAGGGCGACCCCATTTTTCCGGGCACGACGATCTCTGCGGAAACCCATATTCAGATTGCGGTTAGAAATGTCGATTGCATTTTAGGCGTGTTTCGGCCAAGCTCTTGAGAGAGGGTTTTATGTTGCATCGACAGCCGACCGTGGAGGAAATGCAAAGCGCGCTGGAGGCCACGCGGCTCTCGCCAGCCGAACACTTCGCGCAAATGGTTCGAGACGGGATCATCGACAATGAGGGTCGCGTAACGAAGCTGGTCGGCGGCGACGCAGAGCCAGAGCCCGGGGCGCGCCGCCCTTCACATCAGAGCGGCAACAACGGCATCGCCGGGTAACGCCGAACGTTGATTTCGCTCGACACGCGACTCGCGGCAAGCTCATTGCCGGTGTTGCTAGAAACCCTATTTGCACGCGACTTGCCGGCGCTATGCACCGACTAGCGACTGATTCGGCGACGGCGCGGCTTGGACGCCGTGGTCCGTCGGAGCGGTCGCCTCGGCGCTGGCCAGGGCCGCTTTGGCTTGGGCGGCGCGGGCGCGGCGGACGGCGACGTACATCGACGTGCAGAAGACCGTGAAGATCAGAAACGGCATCGAGAGCATGAAGATGATGCTCCAGAAGAAGCCGGAGACGAGATCTCCACCGGAACCGTCGCCCGCGGCCAGGGCCTCTTTGCAGCCCGGGCAAGCCCAAGCGGTGCTCGACAACACGACCAGCGAGACCGCCATGACGAGCAGCGTCACCCGCACGAGGCCGGCGCGGGGCACAAGCGAAAGGCGGCGGTTCATGGATATTCTCCGGCAGCCGATGGCAACTGCTCGATTATACGGGCCTCGGCCGGGGGTGCCAACTCGTCTGGCGGATAGAGGTGGTAGAGCATCACGTAGATCACTACGCCCGTGATCGAGACGTAGAGCCAGATGGGAAAGGTCCATTTGGCCCAGCGAACGTGCTGCCGGCGGCGATCGCGATAGCCGAGATAGATGGTCATGCCTGCCAGCACGGGAACCGTGGCGGCCAGGACGACGTGGGAAGCCAGGATGATCAGGTACACGGTCCGCACGTCCGAAGGGCCGGTGAAGCGGACGCTGCCGACGTTGAAATGATAGACCAGATAGCAGACGAGAAACGCGATCGAGACGCCGAACGCCGTGAGCATCACGCGCTTGTGGGCGGTTTCGCGACGCGGGCGGCCCTTGATCAGCCGATAGCCCCAGATGAGCAGCACGGTGGCCGTGGCATTCAGCGTGGCGTTGACCGTCGGCAGGTAATGCAGAACGGTGTTCAGGGGCTGCCTCCGGCGGGCTGAGATCCCTCGGCGGCCGGAATGGCAGGAGAAGCGTCGGCGGGCCTAGAAGACACCGCGGCGGAAGATGTCTCGCCGGCGGAAGTCGGTTCAGCGGCGGAGGGCGATTCGCCTGCCGTAGAGACAGCGGCCGGCGGGGGCTCGTCGTCAAGCTTCCGGACCAGGGCCAGCATTTTCTCGACCTGGGGCCGATCGATCGCCCCGTTCTGGAGCATCATGAAGTTTCCGCGGATGTGGCCCGAGCGATCGACGACGAACACGCGGAACGAATGGCTTTGCTTTTCCAGCGAGACTTGAAAAACCTTCACGCTCACGCGGGTCAGCTCCGCGAGCTTGCCGGTCAAGAACCGCCAGCGGGCCGGGTCGGCGTGAAAGATCGCGCCGTAGCGGGTGAGAACTTCGGGGGTGTCGGTCTCCGGATCGCAAGTCAAGCTGACCAGCATTACGTCGGCGGGGGTCTCGGCCACGACTCCTTCCAGCACCTGGTTCAATTGGCGGCAGGCGCCGGGGCAACTGGCGAAAAAGAAACTGGCCATCCACACCTTGCCCCGCAATTCGGCGGTGCCGAAAGGCTGGCCGGTTTGATCGGTGAGCTCGAAATCGGTCACCTCGCGATCGGCCACTTCGGACTGGGGCATGTGGTGAATGATGACCGGCCCATCGGACTGCCGCAGGGAGCGGGCCCAAATCCAGCCGCCGTAGAGCAGCGCCAAAACGGCGGCAAACAAAATCCAGCCGCGCACCGCCCAGGTGTTCATAGCAAGTCTCCCGTGGTCCGCTGGGAGGCGATCTTCCAGGCCAGCGCGAGCATCAGCGCGGCGAAGACCAGCGTCACCAACCAGCAGACGGTCAGGCTGGGAGTTTCGGGCCCGATCGCTCCTGCCGTGCCGTCGTAGAGCAATCGCCGCAGCGCGGCCACGCCATAGGTCAGCGGATTGGCGGCCATCACCAGGGCCAGCCCGCGCTGCGGCCAGTCGGCGGCGGTGCTGAAGGCGGGTGCCGGAAAAAACGCCCCGCTGAGCAGCCACATCGGCATCAGGAACACGCTCATGATGGCGTGAAAGCCCTGCGTCGAATCCATCCGCCAGGCGATCACGAACCCCAAGGCCGTCAGCCCCAGCGCGACGACGAACATCAGAGCGAAGATTTCCACGCCCACCAGCGGACTGAACCGCACGCCGGCCACGACGCCCAGCACCAGGAACAGCACGGCCTGGGCCACGGCCAGCA
>DATJTR010000189.1:0-6328 GCA_035503215.1 Pirellulales bacterium | reverse complement strand
AATCATCGACCGTTATCTGCTGATGCAGTTCCTCAAGGTCTTCGTCATCTGTTTTTTCAGTTTGACGGGGCTGTACATCGTGATCGATGGATTCAGCTATCTCGACGAGTTCATGAGCTATGCCGACAAGCACGGCAAGCTCCTGCCCGTGATGGGCGAATACTACGCCTACAAATCGCTGTCGTTCTTCGATCGGACCAGCGGCATCCTGACACTGATCGCGGCCATGTTCACCGTCACCTGGATCCAGCGGCACAACGAGCTGACGGCCCTGGAAGCGGCCGGGCTGTCGCGCGGCCGGATCATCAAACCGGTGATCGTCGCCGTGGGGATTATCAGCCTGTTGGCGGCGCTGAACCGCGAAATGGTGATTCCCCGCGTCCGCGGCAGCTTGGGCCGCACGCCGCAGAATCTCGACGGCAAGACGTCGCAGTCGCTCGAACCGAAATACGACAATGCCACGAACATCATGCTCCGCGGGGCGGAAACGATCGCCGACGAGCAGTGCATCGTCAAACCCGATTTCGTCCTGCCCCCCGAGATGGCCGCTTACGGCAAGCAGCACATCATGGCCGATCGGGCCTATTACCGACCGGCCTTCGGCGACAAGCCGGCCGGCTATTTGTTCGACCAGTTGCAGCAACCCAAGAGCCTCGATCATCAAGCATCGATCGAGCAGGACGGCAAGCGTGTCCTGCTCACGCCGCGTGACACTCCCTGGCTGAAGTCGCAACAGTGCTTCGTCGTCAGCGGCGTGAGCTACGAACAGCTTCAGGCGGGCAGCAGCTGGCAGAATTATTCGTCGCTCTCTGAACTGATCGCCGGACTGCGCAACCCAAGCCTCGGCTTTTCCGAAGACGTGCGGGTGGCAATTCATTCCCGGCTGGTGCAACCGCTGTTGGACGTCACGCTGTTGTTTCTAGGCTTGCCGCTGGTGCTGTCGCGGAAAAACCGCAACATGTTCCTGGCCATCGGCCTGAGCGTGATTCTGGTCGTGTGGTTCATGGGCTTGACGATGGCCTGCCAGTTCCTGGGCTCGAATTATTATTTAGTCAGCCCGGCTTTGGCGGCCTGGCTGCCGCTCATGATCTTCATTCCCTGGGCGGCCGGCACCGCCGACGTGCTGTTGGAATGAACGCCGGCAGTGCCGCGCCTCGTTTCGGCCCCCTCGATCGCAATCCTTTGGCCTCGCCTTGGCGGAGCAACGCGCGGAGTTCGCTTGTGAAGGATTTCAACCCGCCCCATCCTGCCGCGTCGGCTGAATCGCCCCCTTGGGTCGACGGATTGACTATCGGGCAGGTTCTGGCCGAGACCGCTCGCTTGCACGCCGACCGCGATGCCCTGGTCTTTCCGGCCGCCGGGCTACAACTCTCCTTTCGACAGTTCTTTGCCCAGGTCGAGGCGGCCGCCCGGGGGCTGCTGGCCTTGGGAATCGAAAGCGGACAGCATGTGGCCATTTGGGGGACGAACGTACCCGAATGGGTGGTTCTGCAGTTCGCCACCGCGCGGATCGGCGCGGTGCTGGTAACGATCAATCCGGCCTACCGGCCCTTCGAATTGCAGTACGTGCTCAATCAAAGCGATTCGGTCGCCCTGTTTCTGGTCGAGCGATTCAAATCGTCCGACTATTTCGCCATGCTCGCCGAAGTCTGCCCGGCGCTGGCCGCGACCGAGCCGGGCCACCTCGATAGCGAAGCTTTTCCTCGGCTCCGCTGGGTCGTATCGCTCGAATCGACCGCCCCGGCCGGCGGCATCACTTGGTCGGCGATGAACGAGCGGGGCCAGGCCGTCCCAGCAGGCCGAGTCGCCGAGATCGCAGCCACGTTGCAAGCCAACCAACCGATCAATATTCAATACACCTCGGGCACGACCGGCTTTCCCAAGGCGGCGACGCTCAGTCATCGCAACCTATTGATGAACGCCTTCTACGTCGGCGGGTGCCAGGAAATCACGGCCGCCGATCGGATCTGCATTCCGGTCCCGTTCTACCATTGCTTCGGCTGCGTGCTGGGAACCATGTGCGCCGTCGTACACGGGGCGGCCATGATCGTGCCGGCTCCGTCGTTCGATCCTAAGGCCACGCTCGACGCAATCGAGCGCCATCGAGCGACGGCCGTCTACGGCGTGCCGACGATGTACATCGCCCAGCTGCAAGAACTCGATGCCAAGCCGCGCGATCTCAGCTCGCTCCGAACCGGCATCATGTCGGGCAGCCCTTGCCCGATCGAAATCATGAAGCAAGTCGTCGACCGAATGGGAATCCGCCAGATCACCATCGCCTACGGCCAGACCGAGGCCTCGCCGGTGATCACCCAGACCCGAGTCGACGACCCGCTCTCTCTGCGCGTCGAAACCGTGGGTCGGCCACTGCCTGGCGTCGAAGTAAAAATCGTCGATCCCGCGACCGGGGACGAGCTGCCCGACAATCAATCGGGCGAACTCTGTGCCCGTGGCCACGTCGTGATGCTCGGCTACTACAAGAACCCCGAGGCGACGCGGGGGGCGATCGACGCCGACGGCTGGCTGCACACGGGCGACCTGGCCCTGCGGCTGCCGAGTGGCTACTTCCGAATCACGGGCCGGCTGAAGGATCTGGTGATTCGCGGCGGCGAGAACATTTATCCTCGCGAAATCGAAGAGTTCTTGTTCACGCATCCGGCAATCGAGCAGGCCTCGGTCGTGGGCGTGCCCGACAGGAAATACGTCGAGGAACTTTGCGCCTGGGTAAAACTGAAATGCGGCTGCCAGGCCACCGCCGACGAAATCCGGCAGTTTTGCCGTGCCAGCCTGGCTCACTACAAGGTTCCGCGCTATATCAAATTCGTCGACAGCTTTCCCCAGACGGTGACCGGCAAGATTCAGAAGTACAAGATTCGCGAGACGATGATCGGCGAGCTCGATCTCGAGGAAAGCGAAACGGCCTGAGCGCGAGGTCGAATTACCAGGTTCTCGCGAGCCTCCGCGATGCTGCCGTTACCCCGCCACGGCTCGAGCGGTGGCGGCTTCCATAATCCGCTGCTCGGTCGCTTCCGAGCGCAAAAAATGGCCGGTTTGCCGCCCCTCGCAGAGCACCAGAATGCGATCGCAAAGCGTGAGCAACTCGGGTAGTTCGCTCGACGTGACGATGATGCCCAACCCCTCGCGGCAGAGCTGATCCATCAAACGATAGAGCTCGGCCTTCGCCCCCACGTCGATGCCGCGCGTCGGATCGTCGAGCAGCAGCACGGCCGGCCGGGTGAGCAGCCAGCGGCCGATCACCGCCTTTTGCTGGTTCCCGCCGCTAAGGCTCATGATCGAAGCGTCGACTCCGGCCGTCTTGACGTTCAACCGCTCGACGATGCCCCGGGCCTGCGCGCTTTCCAAGCGGTGACGAATCAATCCCCCCGCGCAGCACTCAGCCAGGGTACACAGGGTGATGTTTTCCCCTACGCTCAAATGGCTGAACAGTCCAAGCCGTTTGCGGTCTTCGGTCACCAGGGCCAGGCCGGCGGCCTTCGCCTCGGCCGGGTGGCGGAAATTGACCTCGCGGCCCTCCAAGAAGATCTTGCCCAGCGGCCGCTCGGCACTGGCGCCAAACAGCGACTCGAGCAGCTCGGTCCGGCCCGCCCCCATTAGGCCGGCGATGCCCAGAATCTCACCCCGGCGGAGCGAGAAATTGATGTCCTGCAATCGCCAACCCCGGGCATGACCCCGCCAGGGGAGCGACAAGTGCTCGACCCGCAGAATCTCGTCCCCCGGCTGCCGCGGGCTAGAGACGTCGGTTTCCTCGATTTCGCGCCCCACCATCAAATGGGTGATCCGGCGGGGATTGGTTTCTTCGCGCCGTAGCGTATCCACCCAGCGGCCGTCGCGCAGCACCGTGACGCGGTCGGCCAGGCGAAACACCTCGTCCATCTTGTGCGAGATGTACAAGATCGTCACCCCTTGCTGCCGCAGGCGATCGATGACCCGAAACAACCGCTCGACTTCCGATTCGGTGAGGGCACTGGTCGGTTCGTCCATGATCAGGATTTCGGCCCGCAGCGACAGAGCCTTGGCGATTTCGATCAATTGCTGATCGCCGATCCGCAGGCTGCGCACCGACTGGCGGGGTGAAATGCGGCATTCGAGCTGCGCGAACAGCTCGCTGGCGGCCCGGTCCATCGCTCGCTGGTCGATCAGTCCCCAGCCGCTGCGCAGCTCGCGGCCGAGAAACACGTTGCCGGCCGCCGAGAGTTCTTCGACCAGGTTCAGCTCCTGGTGGATGATGCTCACTCCGGCCTGCTCGGCGTCGCGGGTGCCGCGAAACCAGACCTCGCGGCCGCGCAACTGGTACGTCCCTTCGAAATCGGTGATCACGCCGGAAAGGATCTTCATCAGCGTGCTCTTGCCGGCGCCGTTCTCGCCACAAATGGCGTGCAGTTCGCCAGGATGCACGTCGAGCGAAACGTCGGATAGGGCCGTGACGCCGGCAAAGCGTTTCGTGACGTGGCGGATCGAAATCAGCGGTTCGGCGGTCATGTGGTTGCTTCGCCGCTGGCGCCTTGGGCCCTTTGGCCGACCGCCACGCGGTTTTCCCAGATTTTGGCGCAGATCAACACCACCCAGGTAACTGCGGCCGTCGCCGAACCGGCTCGCCAATCGGCCATTAGCGTTACCAGGGTGCCGGCAATCAACCCCAGCGTAACGATCGCCAACGAGCCCAGGGCGCCGGTAAAAAACTGCTTGCCCCGTTGACCGCTCGCACGCCACTGGCTGAAGGCCACGGCCATCACCACCACGATGCCGACGATCCAGCCTTCGTGCACATCGGCCCCGGTCTTGATGATTTTGGCTATCCCATCGATCACCGCCCGCAAAAATAGGCAGCCGAGCACGGTGCCCGGCACGGTGCCGACGCCTCCCTGCAGGCTGCAGCCACCGACAACCGCCGCGGCGATGGCGTTCAACTCATAGCCACGGCCGAGCGTTTGCGGATCGGCCACGCTTTGCTCGCCGATCGCCAGAACTCCGGCCAGCGAAGCACACGCCGCGCTGAGGCAGTAGGCCAGCCATTTCAGCCGGTCGGTATGAATGCCGCTCAGTCGGGCGGCCTGCTCGTTGCCCCCCAGAGCGTACAGATGCCGCCCCACGACGGTATAGCGCATCAAAATGCCGATCAGAACCGCCAGAAGGATGAACAACATTGCCGAAATCCAGACCGTTCTGCCCAGATAGCGAAACTCACGATCGAAAATCTGGATTTGCGTGCTGCGGCCGCCCAGGAATTCCGCGGTCACGTTCTCGACGATTGCGCGGGCCAAACTGCGCAGCCCGACCAGGGTCGCCAATGTCGCCACGAAGGCGGGAAGGCCGACTACCGTAATCAGCCAGGCGTGCAGGCTGCCTACCAACAGGCCGACCGCCAGCGCGGCTGCGATCGCCACCACGATGGTTGCCGTGCCCACTTGCCCCGTGTTCATGGCGGCCGGATCGACCACCATCATCACCGTGGCACAGATGGTGCCGGAAAAAGCGATCATCGATCCGGTCGAGAGGTCGATGCCACCCGAAATGATGACCACCGCGCTGCCCAGGGCAAAAATGCCGAGCATCACGGTCTGCCGCACGATGTCGGTGGCGCAGGCCTGGGGCCGAAACCAATAGCTGTGGTTCGAATCGACGAGCGCCGTCACCGCCAACACGACCACGATCGCCAGCGCCAGGCCCGATTCGGTCGTGGCCGAAAACCGCCGGGCGGGCTTTGCCGCGTCAACGGTCATGAACTCTCCAGATGATGCGCGGCCAGCCACTCCTTGAACTTCGGCAGCTCGAAGAATTCGGTCTTCGGCGAAAACATGTCGGCCTTCAGCGGCGAATCCGAGTTCGGGATCACTATCTTCAGCCCGGTGTCGTAACAGTCGCCATCGGGGTCGCTGGTGCTGGGAAACATTTCGGCGATTGTCGCCTTATCGTCCGCGACCATCGCCTTGAACAGCCGGGCCCCCTGGTAACCGATCTCGTAGGGATTCTGCACCACCATGGCGTCGATCAATCCCTCGTTCATCCGGTCGATCGCCAGTTTTTCGGCGTCGAAGGTCAGAACCTTCAGATCCTTGCGTTTCCCCGTCTCCTCGACGATGTCGACGATCGCCGGAGCGTTGTACGACCAGATCCCGACCAGCATTTTCAAATCCGGATAATTCCGCAGAGCGGTGCGCACATTCTCCTTGGCCTTCGCACGGTCCATGTCGTCCCCCATCCGGTCACGCTCGTGCAGCTTGTCGCCGCACGCCGCCCCCAGACCGGCCATGCGGTCGATCGCGTTCTGAGCCCCCGTGCGGCCGACGAACTCGACGAAATCGCCCCC
>DATJTR010000188.1:0-6179 GCA_035503215.1 Pirellulales bacterium | reverse complement strand
CGCGACGACAACAAGACGACGAAATAGCATCGCGGATTCGTTGTCGCCTCGAACCCCCGGTTACCGAACTTCCCGAAGCCGGTTCGGTTGACCCTGCCGGATAGAGCGTGGGCCTTTGGAGCCGAAGGTTGGTGCGTCCGGGCTCTACGGCAACGGCTTTCTGCCGCTTCGCTGGCGATCGGCCCCCAACTTCGCCTGTCCGCCGGCGCCTGCCCCGCCGCCACCCGTTGTGGTACGCTTTAAGCAGTCCTTTGCCCGCCGTCCTGCCGACCCTTGGAAACCCCAGATATGCGTACGCTGCCCTGCTTGACCCTCCTGCTGTCGATTTTGGCCTTCGCGTCTGCCGCGTCGGCCGCGCCGCCTGCCGCTGGCAAGGCCGCGCCCTCCGCCGCTGCTCCGGCCGCCGCTGCTCCGGCCGCCTCTGCCGATAAAGCCCCGGCTGAAAGCGCTGCCGCGGCCCCGGCCGACGAAAAGGCCCCGGCCCCGGTTGGAGATCCCAAGGCCACGGCGGCCGAGTTCGAGAAGCTGTTTGGCGAGTTCAAGCAAGTCCTCGGCAAACTCCGCTCGCTGCAGGGCAAATATCAACTGGCCTCCGACAAGGACCGGCCGGCGATCGAAAAGGAATTCAACACTCAGGTGGCCGTCGGCAAGGAGATTTCTCCCAAGCTGTTGGCCGCCGCCAAGGCCGCGTTTCTGGCCGCGCCGAACGCCAATCCCTCGGTCAACTACTTCCTCGTCAACAACGTGGCCGAAGCGGTGCAGTCGGACGATTATCCGGCCGCGCTCGAACTCGCCAAGCTGCTCATCGCGCACGATTTCAAGGATCCGTCCCTCTATAACTTTGCCGGCGTGGCTGCCTTCGGCGTCGACGAGTTCGATTTGGCCAAGGATTGGCTCACGAAGGCCCAGGAAGCCAAAACGCTGAGCGAGATCGGCAAGAACGACCTCAAGGTCGTGGACGAATATCAGAAGCTCTGGCCCGACGAACAAAAGATTCGCGAGGCCGAAGCCAAGGCCGACGATCTGCCCCGCGTCCGCATCACCACCAGCAAAGGGGATATCGTCGTCGAGCTCTATGAAAACGAGGCCCCCATCGCCACCGCCAACTTCATCAGTCTGGTGGAAAAGCACTTTTACGACGGCACCCCCTTCCATCGCGTTCTGCCCGGCTTCATGGCCCAGGGGGGGGACCCGACCGGCACGGGCAGCGGCGGACCGGGCTACACGATTCCCTGCGAGTGCTACGGCGAGAACCACCGCAACCATTTCTCCGGCACGCTCAGCATGGCCCACGCCGGCAAAGACACGGGCGGTTCGCAGTTCTTTCTTACCTTCCGCCCCACGCCCCACCTCAACGGCATGCACACCGTCTTTGGCCGGGTGATCGAGGGCAAGGACGTGCTGTCGCAGCTCGAACGGGTTGAGCCGGGCAAGCCAGGGTCCCCCGACAAGATCGTGAAGGCCGAGGTGATTCGCAAACGCAATCACGAATACGTGCCCAAGAAGGCGAAAGAGAAGGGCTAAGCGCTCCTCGGCCATCTACAGAGTCGTAACGCCATCATGGGGACATTCTACTCGCTCAGGAAAAAGTAGAATGTCCCCGTTTTCGCGGCAGCCGGCTGGCTGGCCGCGCTCCTCAGTGGGGCGGTGGGGTCCGGTCCTCGATCAGATGGCCCAGCCGGTTCAGGTCGTCGGCATTGGCGCAAAGAATCAGCAGCCGGCTGGCCGTGCGCGCGCACGTGCCCAGGTGCATGTTCCTGGCGACGTCTTCCGCGATGTCAAATAGCGCAGGGTCGCGAACCGTCAGAATCAGACGGTGCAAATTGAGATCGAAGGCGGGGTTGATCATGGCCGTTCCGCAGCGATCGGCTGCTCTCCCTCGTACACGTAATTGACAATCTCGAAACACGTCCGCTTCACACCAAGGCTTTGTCGAGGTCGGCGTCCGACAACGGTCGATCGCCCCGCTCGCGAACCAGCAGCGAGTAGAGGGCCGGCACCACGAATAAGGTCGTCACCAATCCCGCCAGTAGGCCGCCGACGACCGAACGTCCCAGTGGAGTATTGGCCTCGCTGCCCCGCGCCAGGCCCAGAGCCATTGGCAACAGCGAAAAGAACGCGGCCAACGCGGTCATGACCACCGGCCGCACGCGAACCGCCGCCGCCCGCCGCACGGCTTCGGTCGGTGACAGATTTTCCTGAAAGCGCAGGTTTTGGGCAAAATCGATGAGCAGCACGGTGTTCGAGACGACAATGCCGACCATGAAGATCACCCCCAGCAGCGATTGCACGTTAATGGCCGTGCCGGTCAGGAACAACACGATCACCACCCCCGCGACACCGACCGGCACCGCCGCCAGCACGACCACCGGAATTACATAGGACTTGAAGAGCGAAGCCATCAGGAAAAAAATCAACAGCGAGGCCAGCACCAGCCCCAGCCCCAGGTTGCGAAACGTCTCTTGCATGCGGGTGTATTCGCCGCTCAAGTCGATCTTACTGCCCGGCAAGACCTGCTTGGCCTTTGCCGTCGGGTCGTAGGGCAACCAGGTCGCCGAGCCAGCCCGCTCGCCGAAACGATCGATCACCCGGGCCACGTCGTCGGCCACGTGTCCCAGGTCGCGCCCCGACACGCCCATCGTCAGGTCGATCGTCGGCTGCAGGTTGACGTGAGTCACTTCGGCCGAATCGTACGACCGTTTGAGCGAGGCCATGTTGCGCAGCGGAATGGGACGGTTCTGCACCGGGCTGGTTACCGGCACGTCCAACAAATCCTCGATCGTATCGATCTCTCCCTCGGGATATTGCACGCCCACGAAGTATTGGTTGCGACTGACCGGATCGATCCAGAAGTTCTTCTTGTTGAATTGAATGCTCGAATTCAAGGCCGTCACCACGTTCTTCATCACGCTGGCCTGGTCCAGCCCCAACTCCGCTGCCTTCGTCCGGTCGACCTCGATCATGTATTTGGGATAATCGAGCCGCTGCATGATCCGGCAATCGACTACTCCATCGACTTGCGTGACCAGCCGCTGCATGTCTTCAGCCACCTGGTGAGCCAGCTTGAGCTTCTTGGAGCGGATGCGGATGTTGATCGGCGTCGATTTGCCTTCATTCATGGCCCCCCGGATCATGCCTCCCGCGTCGAAGGCGAAGATCATCGACGAAAAGCTCGTATCGGCTCGAAGTCCCTGCCGCAAGATCTGTACGCACTCCTGGGCCGAGCGGTGCCGGTGCTCCTCGAGTTGCACCTTGACCACGGCGTCCATGGGGCCGGAGTTCGGCGTGTAAGCGGCCGACCAGTCGGAGGTCACGCCGATCTCGCTGATGATCAATTGCAGGTCGTCCCCCAGAGCCTTGCGGACGAAGTTTTCCACCTGGGCGATCCGCTGCTCGGTGACCTCGATTTTGGTGCCGGTTTCACCGCGCACGTAGATTTCGAAGCTGCCGGCGTCCACCTCGGGGAAGAATTCGCGGCGGAGCAAGGGACCCAGCCCGCCGACGACCAGCACCAGCACCACCCCGGCGGCGCCGACGGTCAACGTCCGCCGGCCCATGGCCCAGTCGAGGGCTCGCACGTAGACGCCGATTGCCAGTTCGATCAACCGTTCCCACCGTGCGAACAAGCCGCCGACCAGGCCAAGCAAGCCCCGCCGGACCACATGCTGCCCGCCCCCTTCCGCCGCGCCATGGTCGTGGTCGGTGGTCGACCCGGCATGGTGTCCCTTGATCCAACGGGCACAGCGGGACGGCACGAACGAGCGAGAGAGGAGGTAGGCGGCGATCATGGCAAAGGCCACGGCCATGGCCATCGGCCGGAATAAGAACTCGCCCATGCCCGGCATCAGCGCCAGCGGGGCGAGCACGAGCAACGTGCAGCAACTGGCGACCAGCTCGGGCAGGGCCACTTCGCTGGCTCCCAGGTAAGCCGCCTTGACCGGCGAGGCCCCCAGTCCCAAATGGCGGTGGGTGTTCTCCAGGCAGATGATCGCGCTGTCGACCATCGGCCCGATGGCCAAAGACAAGCCGGCCAGTGTCATCACGTTGATCGTGTTGCCGGTGTAATACAGTCCAATGATGGCGGCCATCACCGAAATCGGAATGGTCATGACGGCAATCATCGTCATCCGCCATTCACCCAGGAAAACCAGGATCACCAGCGAGCATAGCACCGCTCCCAGGATCCCTTCCTCCGTCAGGCTTTCGATCGAGTTGCGTACATAGACCGACTGGTCCATGACCAGTTTCAAGTCGACGTTCGGCCGGGTGATCCGCGACTGCATGTCGGGCAGATTTGCCTTCAGGTTTCGCACCACCTCCAGCGTGCTCGACCCCAATTGCCGGTAGACGGGCACATACACTTCGCGGCGGCCGTTGACCCGCACCACGTTCGTCTGGATGAAGCTGGCGTCCTTGGGGGTCGCGACGTCGCGGAGGAACGTGGCGTTCCCCGGCTGGAGCCGCAGCGGAATGTCCCCCATCCGATCGACCAGGCTGTACATCGAGTTCGAGCCGATCGCGTAATCGATTCCGCCGATCTTGGCGTCTCCCGCGGGCAGAAACAGATTCGAGCTGTCGAGTGCCGACATCACGTCCAGGCCCGAGAGATCGCGGGCCTGCAGCTTGGCCGGATCGAGATACGCCATCACCGCCCGCACCTTGCCTCCATACACCACCGGCGCCACCGCTCCCCGCGCCGACATGATCATGTTCCGCACTTCGTAGCGGGCCACGTCGAACAGAATCGACTCGGGCTGCGTCGGGCTGTCCACGGCCACGATGCACGTCGGCGTCGTGCCCGTCGGGTCGAAAGGCAGGATGACCGGCGGCAGCGTGCCGGGGGGGAGAGTGGGCAATTCCAGCGTGGCCAGCGAATTGACTTGCGTCAGCGCCCCGTTCGGATCGACGCCGCTGGCGTAATAGTTGCGCACGATGCTGGCCCCGACGATCGAGCGCGATTCTTGCCGAATCGTGCCGGCGGCCTGGCCAGTCCCCCGTTCGATGCGGTTACTGATCGCCGTTTCCACGTTGTCGGCCGGCATGCCGTTGTAAAACGTCAGGACCTGCACGGCCGGGCTTTTGAACACCGGCAAAATGTCAATCGGGATCAGGTTCGCATACAGCGTCAGCGCCCCCAGCACGACGATCGTGATGGCCACGGCCGTCACGGCATAGGGATTTCGCAATGAGGCACGGAGCAAGCCGGTCATGGTGCGCGATCTCGCAAGCCAAGCAGGTTCAAGGGCTCGTCAGGGACGGCCAGGCAAACGTCAAGGCAGCGAAGCCTGGGAAGTCGAATGCGGTTTTTCGCCAGCCGGCAAAACGTGAACGTGCATTCCTTCCGCCAGGTCCGCGGCGTGAGTCACGGCCACCTCATCGTCGCGCGATAGCCCGTCGAGCACCTCAATCTGCGAGCCATCGTCGCGACCCACGCGCACCTTGACGACCTTCACCACGCCGTCTTTCACCAGGCAGATCGTTCCCATCCCGTCGGTGGCCGCACCCACCAGCGCGGTGGTGGGAATCCGCAGGGCGTCGGGCGAACTGGGCAAGGTGATGGTCGCGTAGCCGTACATGCCCGGCGACAACTGATTCTGGTCGTTCTTGAGGTCGATTTCCGCCCGCATCGTGCGAGTTTCATGGTGCTCGGCCAGCGCCACCCGGGCGACCGTGCTTTCGAACAGCCGACCCGGAAGGGCGTCGATTTTGACCGCCGCCGGCGCCCCCTTGCGCGTGAACGGAACGAGCGGGTCCGGCACCTGCACGATCACCCGCATCTCGTCGGTCCGGTCGATCGCCAACAGGGGCAACGTCATCTGTTGGTCGGCCGAACGGATGAAGTCGCCGCGAAAGAAGTTCCGCTTCACCACGACCCCGTCGTACGGGGAGACGATCTTCAGGTATTCGACGAAAACCTGGGCTTTGTCGAGGGCGGCTTGGGCCACTTCCAGATTTGCCCGGGCTGCGACCGCATCGGCCTTGGCCTGGACGACCCGCGCTTCGGCCGCGTGGACCTGGGCCTTGGCGTTGATCACCTCGGCCTGCGCCCCCTCCTCGCCGGCGCGCGCCGACTGCAATTGCCGTTTCTGCTCGTCGACCAGCCGTTCTTCCACCGAATCGGACTTGAATAGCGCCGTGATGCGGCTCAACTGAATCTCGCGATATTCCCGGTCGCTGCT
>DATJTR010000187.1:0-7982 GCA_035503215.1 Pirellulales bacterium | reverse complement strand
ATGATGCACTGGCCGGCTGGTTTTTGAGCGGGGCTGTGCACAAGTCGGCCGCCGGTTTCCGATCCGGCTCGGGCGGCGCAGTCAGCGACTGCCGAGCAGGCGGCTTTTGATAGAGCACGGCTCCCGAGGCGTTCAGGGTCTGAAACGCGCGGTACAGCTCGGGATTTGGCTCGACGTGGCCGACTAGCAGCCAGCCTTCCGGGTTGAGTGAGTCGTGAAATTGCGTGATCAGCCGCCGGACGACGTCCTTGCCGAAATAGATCATTACGTTGCGGCAGAGGATCAAGTCGAAGCCGAACAGGTTGTGTGCCAGTGAGGGAAAAGTCTGCTCGACCAGGTTGTGGTAGTGGAAGGAAACGCCCTCGCGCAATTGCGGGGCGATGCTCCAGCGTTTGCCGGTCGAGCGAAAGCACTCCTCGCGAAGTTCCGCCGGCACGCCGCGGAAGGCCCAGTCCTCGAACTGGCCGCGGCGGGCGGCGTCGAGAAAGCGGCGGTTCACGTCGGTGGCCAGAATCGAAATGTCCCAGCCGTGAACCAGGTGGGCCAGATCGCGCTTCAGGAGGATCGAGAGCGAGTAGGGCTCGGCGCCGAACGAACATCCGGCGCTCCAGATGCGCAGGCGGCGGCTGGCGCGGTTGCGGCGGATCGCCGCCGGCAAAACCTGGTCGCGGAGGGCATCGAACAGCTCGCGATGGCGGAAAAAGAAGGTTTCGCCGATGGTCAATTCTTCGATCAATCGGTCCAGCTCGACCACTCCCTCCGCGCCGCTGAGCAGCAGCGTGTAATACGCGCCGCAGTCGGCAAGAGCGAGCTCGGTCAACCGCCGCTCGAAATGCGCCGAGAGGTCGTCGTCGCGGTCGTTGTAGTAAGCCAGCCCCGTGGCCGCAATGACGTGATCCTTGAGCCGGGCATAATACGGGTCGTCGACGAGATTGGCATTCGGCTGCGATGCGAGGCTCATGGTGTGGCCGCCTCCAGGCTGCGCAGCCGGCCTTGCTCGGCCTCTTCGAGAGCAGCCAAGGAGGCATGCTCTTCTTCGAGCAGGATCCGCGCGGCCGACAACAGCAGCACGTTGCTGCCTTCGAGCCGCAGAATGCCCGTGACACAGTTGTTCAGCGAATGATCGGCGCTCAGGGGCGCAACGCTGCCGGTCGAAACCGCGACGATCCGACTTACGCGATCGACCAACAGCGCCAGCCGACGTTTGTCGGCGCGCAGCAGCAAGAGCGGGCTGTATCTTCCGCAGGGGACTTCGGACAGATCGAACAGCCCCCGCACGCTGATCACCGGCAGCGGCGTGCCGGAGATGTTCACGAATCCGCGCAAGAAGGGCGGGCACACCGGAGGGCGCGTCACCTCGGCCAGCGAAATGATCTCGCTGACGTCGGTCACGGGCAATGCGTAAGCGCAATCGGCCACGTGAAACACGAGCAGCCGGATTATTTCGGCCGGCGGCTGTTTGCCGCGCTTCAGCACGACGTCGGCAGGTTCGTTCAGCGTGGTCATGGAAGGTCAGGTGGGGTGGGCGACGTGCCGGGGCGGTCGCCCGGCATGGCTGGGCTACGGTGCGGAATTGTCGACCAGGACGTTTTGCCGCCGGCGACGTTTCGTTGCACAACGACAACGTAGGGTGCCGTTTCAACCGTGGAACGGGGAAATTCCTGAGCGGGCCACACTGCGATTGGAAAAGTTGCCGTGACGGTAGCGAGGCGAGCTCGACTCGCTACGGAACGATGACGGGAACTGAGCGGTGCGTTCGCGCGAGGCACTGGGCGGTTGTTGGCGAGTATCGCAAGAAGATGGCCGGCGCAAACGGCAGAGAACGGATAACGGAAAGTTCGTGAGGAAATTCCCTAAGGCTGCCGCGGGGGTGCGGGCGCACGAGCCGGCACGCCGCGCCGCGTGGCAGAGCCGGGATGAACTAGGTTTGAAATGAGAGGCGACGCGCCGTCGCGTGGGCGAAGCGCGGCCCGGCGGACCGCCTCCGACCGGGCCGCGCTTTCGCGTCGCGGCCAGAGCACGGAATCGGCTCACACTCACTTCATCACCCATCTCATCTCCCATCACCGGAAACAGAACATGAGCAGCCTGCCCACGTGCCCAACGCGGCCGCGGATCCTGTGCATCGACGACGATGCCGCGATCCTGGCGGCCTTGACCACTCGGTTCAAACCCTATGACGTCGAGGTGCTGACGGCTTGCAACGGCAAGCACGGCATCTGGTTGGCAGTGACCGAAAAGCCGGATGTCGTCGTGACCGACCTGCGGATGCCGCACGGCGACGGAGACTATTTGGTCGAATGCCTGAAGATGCGGCCCGACACCTGGGACATCCCGGTCATCGTGCTGACGGGGGTGAACGACCGGGAGACGCGGCGCTGGATGCTGACGCTCGGCGTCTCGGCCTATTTGAATAAACCGCTCAGCTTCGACGCGCTGGTGGCCGCCGTGCGGCGGCAGATCGAAATCAAACCCCAGGAGGCCGTGGCTCGATAGCCGACGCGCCCGGGCCGCCTGTCGATCAGGAGCAGGCAGGCGAAGTCGGGCGTGGAGCGTGCGGTCGAGGAATTTTCCCAGGTCGCACGAAAAAGCGCAGACCTAGAGTAGTTCAGCCCACCGGCTGCCGCGGCGCAGGCGGAACGGGTTGTGGTACGGGCAGAAAACGGAAACTCTTTTGTGCCGCGATCGATCGGCAAGGCAACGCAACATGATCTCCTACCGCAAAGCCGTGATTCTGTTGGCCGAAGACGACCCGGGCGACCAGGAGTTGACGCGCCGCGCGCTCGCTCTCGACGTCGGCGCGGCCGACTTGCGGATCGTGGGTGACGGTGCGGAGGCGCTCGACTACATCTTCCGCCGCGGGCGTTATAGCGATGCGCACGCGGCACCACAGCCCGATTTGATTCTGCTCGATTTGAACATGCCCCGCGTCAACGGCCGGCAAGTGCTGGAGCAACTCAAGAGCCAGCCGCTGGCCGATAAGATTCCCAAAGTGATTCTGACCACCTCGTGTCACGAAGACGACATACTTCGCTGTTACGCGTTGGGTTGCAATTCGTTCATCTCGAAGCCGGCGGACATGAACGCCTTTCTCAACGTGATCAAGGAATTGAGACATTACTGGTTCGAGTTGGTCGAATTGCCCACGGGCTTGGGGCGAGCCGTTTCGGCAAATTGAAAGTGCGGTCAAGCGGCCGGCAACCGTCACTGGGCGGTTGGTCGGGGCTGGCGAATCCTGAGGTCGAAGAGAAGGGAGGCTGGTACGGTGCCGAAGCTTGCACGCGTTCTGGTTGTCGACGATGACGCCATCGACTTGGAAATGACCAAGCGATTGTTATCCGGCTCCATCCGCATGAGGTTCGAGGTCGAAACGGCGCAGCGGCTGGAGGAGTCGGGCCGCCTGGTGCGCGAGCGGCCTTACGACGTAATGCTGCTCGACTTGAATCTGCCCGGCAGCCACGGTTTGGCGACGATTGCAGCGATTCGTCGGGAAAACGACCAATTGCCGATCCTCGTCCTGAGTGGTCTGAGCGACGAGGAGACGGCCCTGCAATCGCTCGACCACGGCGCCCAGGACTACCTGGTCAAAGGACAAGTCACGACCGACATGCTGGTGGGGGCCATCCGCAACGCCATGCAGCGGCACCAATTGCTCAAAGACCTGTGGGCGGCCAAGGAGCTGGTGGAGAAAAAGAACCGCCACCTCGCGGAAATGTATGAGACGGCTCATCGCTTCGTCGACAACGTGTCGCACGAATTCCGCACGCCGCTCACGGTCATCAAGGAATATGCCTCGCTGATGCGGGAAGGGCTCGTCGGTCCGATCAACGATGAGCAGGCCTCGTTTCTCGACGTCATCGGCGCCCGGGCCGACGACTTGAACACGATGGTCGACGACATGCTCGACGTCGGCAAGCTGGAGGCGGGCAAGCTGGGGGCCTGGCGGCGGAATTGCCGCGTGGCGGAAATCATCGAGCGGCTGCGCGTTTCGCTGGAGCGAAAGGCGGCGATCAAACAGATCGCGCTCACGGTCGACGTGGCCGACTCGCTGCCCGACGTCTACTGCGACGACGAGAAGGTCGGCCGCGTGATCATCAACCTGACGGTCAACGCCATCAAGTTCTGCCAGGAAAACGGTGCCGTGCGGATTGCCGCCAAGCCCGATCCGAAAGGCGGCGGGGTGTTGATCGCGGTCAGCGACAACGGGCCGGGGATCGCGGCGGAGAACCTGGAAGTGATCTTCGAGCGCTTCAAGCAATGCTCGACCAACGTCCGTTCGAGCTGCAAGGGTTTTGGGCTGGGATTGAACATCGCCAAGGAACTGGTCGACTTGAATTTCGGCGACATGAACGTGGAAAGCGTCGTGGGGGAGGGGAGCACCTTCTCCTTCACCCTGCCACCGGCCGAACCGCAGGAAGTGCTGCGCAGGTACGTGCGCCGGCTGAAGCAGACGCAAAACGATACGGCCTGGGTCTCGGCCGTGATGGCCGAAATCGACGACGCGACCGAGAAGGCCGCGGCCGCCGACGTCGATTCGTGCTTGAACAGCTTGCTGCGGCGGTTCGATCTCCTATTCCGGCTCGATCGCACGCACTGGCTGCTGGTACTGGCCGCGAACGCGGAGGAGACGGAGCAGTTCCTGGCCGGTTCGGCGAAAACGCTCCGCGACGTCGATCGCAACCGCCCGCAAGGTCCGTTGCCCGAGATCGCGCTGGCGCGCCAAGGATCGTGGCACGTGGCGAGCTGCAACACCGAATCCAAAGTCGCGCCGTTCACGACGGTGCCGACGCGGGAGCTGTCGTATGCCTGAAGCGCATCGCGTATTGATCGTCGACGACAATCAAGAACTGGTACGGGCGGCCGCGCTGCGGCTGCGGGCGGCCGGCTACGAGACGCTGGCGGCATTTGACGGCGAGCAGGGGGTCGCCACGGCCGTCGAGCGGCATCCCGACGCCATCGTGCTCGACGTGCGGATGCCGAACAAGGACGGTCTCTCGGCCTTGGCCGAGCTGCAAGCCACGGACGCCACCCGCGCGATCCCGGTGATCATGCTCTCGGCGAGCATCATCGATGAGCAAGCGGCGCTGCAAGCCGGCGCCCGGTATTTTCTCAAGAAACCTTACGATAGCGGAAAACTGTTAAGCGCCCTGGCGACCGCGATGCGGAATTGAATGACCGATCCGGGCCTGGCGAGGGCCCGGTGGAGCGGCCGGCCTCCGCGATCCGGTGGGGAGGCTGGCCGCAGGCGGGAAGGGAAAGCCGCGCAGGTATCGAGACATGACACGACCGACGATCTTGATCGCCGAAGACGATTTCGAGTTGGCGCAAAGCCTCAAACTGCGTTGCCAGCAGTTGGGTTTGGACGCTCTGCGCTCGCCCGACGCGCTGCATGCCTTGCTCGGAGCGCACCGCCTGCGTCCCGACATCATCCTGACCGACGTACACATGCCCAGCGGCAACGGTTTGAGCCTATGCGAGTTCTTACGCTGCGACAGCGACCTGGCCGGCGTGCCGGTGATCGTGATGAGCGGTCAAGGGGACGCGGCGATGGTCGAACGGTGCCGGAGCATGGGGGTGCATTTCGTGAAAAAGGGGCCCCAGCTATGGGCGACCCTGGAATCGCTGATCGTGCAGCTCCTCGGCCAGCAAGCTCACGCACCAGCGCCGGCGGCTGGGGCGAACTGCAAACTCGAGCCGGCCGACTGCCAGCCGCCCGAGCCGGTTGCGGCCGATCCGCCGCCGACCGAGCGCCGCGGCCCGCGGGTGATGTGCATCGACGACGATCCCGACGTGTCGAAAATCATTCAGATGCGGCTCTCGCCCTTCGGCGTCGAAGTGCAGCGCGCGTTCAAGGGGATGCAAGGCTACTGGTCGTCGCTCGACCTGCGGCCGGACGTGATCATCACCGACATGATCATGCCCGACGGCGAAGGCAATTACATCCTTTCGCGGATCCGCGATCATTCGCTGACCAAGGACACGCCGGTGATCGTGCTGACCGGCAAGCGTGACACGGCGATCAAGCGTGAAATGCTGGCGATGGGGGCAAACGCCTATTTGCACAAGCCGATCGACTTCAGCCAACTGTTCGAGCATTTGCGGCAGTACATTCCGCTGGTGCCGCAGACGGCGGCCGACCTCGCACCCCCGTCGCCGAGCAAGGGACCGATTTCGCCGGGGGGAAGTTTGCCTCGACCGCGCGTGAAACGCGTCGAGCATTTGGAGACCGCGATTCTGGACCGCCCGACGGGCGGCCACGTGCCTCACTGGTCGCGCTCGGGCTAACAGGCAGCGAGAAGTTTTAAGGTCCGGCGACCGATGGGCAAGAGCAACGATCGAGAGAGACCACGGCAGGATCGGGAGAGCGGCGTGACGCCAGAGCAGCAAATCAAAATCGTCGTGGCCGACGACGACCCGGGCGACGTGGAACTGCTGTCCCGCCGGATCCAGCAGCTTGCCGAATGGCAGCCCGTGCTGACCCACGTCCGCGAGCCGGCGGCCCTGCGCGAGCTGTTGACGCGAGTCGAGGCCGACGTCGTGTTCATCGACGTGAACCTTGGGCCGGACAGCGGCATCGAGGTGCTCAAGCGTCTGCGCGAAGCGGGAGAGCTGACGCCGATCGTCATGCTGACCGGCCAAGGGGGCGAGTCGATCGTCAAGGAGTGCTTGCTCTCGGGAGCCGACGACTATCTGAACAAGAACGCGCTCGATGTGAGCACTTTGCGGCGCACTTTGCTGCACGCTCGGGCTCAATTCCGCCAGCGGCACACCGAAGCCAAGCTGCATTTGATTCAATACACGGTCGACCATGCCCCCGACCCGGTGTTGTGGGTGTGCGAGGACGGGCGGTTCACCTACGCCAACTTGTCGGCATGTCAGATGCTCGAGTGCACGCCGCACGACATGCCGTCGCTGTCGGCCGCCGACGTCTTGTTTGGCGGTGCGGGCGAGCGTTGGCGCGAAGCTTGGGATGAGATCAAACGGCGGGGAGTGATTACCTGTGAAGAGATGTTCAGTGGTCCCGGCGGCAGCGGCGTGCCGGTCGAACTGCGGTTGCATTACATCCGCTGGCAGAAAGTCGATCGGGCTTGCATCGTCGTCCGCGACCTGAGCGAGCGGAAACAGGCCGAGGCGGCACTGCACGAAAAGGAAGAGCAGCTCCGGCACAAGCAACGGCTCGAAGCGGTCGGCTCGCTGGCCGGCGGAATCGCCCACGAATTCAACAACCTGCTGCATTCGATTCGCGGCTACGCCAAATTCGCGATGGAAGGCCTGGCCGAAGAGGACTCCCGCCATCAGGATCTGGAACAAGTGATCGTCGCTGCCGATCAGGCGGCCGTGCTGACACGGCAATTGCTCGGCTTCAGCCGCCGCCAGCCCCTGGAACCGGGCGTGTTCGCGGTGAACGAGGCCGTCACCGATTTGTTGAAAATGGTACGGCCGCTGATCGGCGAGCACATCGAGCTGGATACCTCGCTGGCCCCGGACGCGGGAGAATTGTGCGCCGATCGGAACCTGCTGCAACAGGTGCTGCTCAACTTGTGCATCAACGCCCGCGACGCCATGCCCGAAGGAGGCCGCCTGCTCTTGGCGACCGAGCGCGCCGATCGGATCGAAGCCGACACGGTGCTGGCCGCCGGAGGCGGAGCCAACGATTACGTAAAAATCAGCGTCCGCGATACTGGCTGCGGCATGCCGGCCGAGGTGCGATCGCGGATCTTCGAACCCTTCTTTACCACCAAGGGAATCGGCAAGGGGACGGGGCTGGGGCTGGCGATGGTTTACGGCAGCGTCCAGCAGCATGGCGGGGCCATCGCGGTCGACAGCCAGCTCGGCGAGGGCACTTGCTTCAACATCTATCTGCCCCGCAACCGTTCGATCGCCGCCGCCCCGGCCGAGCCGAACGAGATGGTGATCGCGGGAGGCGGGGAGACGATTCTGGTCGCCGAGGACGATCCGATGGTGCGAAACCTGGCCCTTCG
>DATJTR010000186.1:0-4949 GCA_035503215.1 Pirellulales bacterium | reverse complement strand
CTGAAGAGCGCACTGCAACTGATCCTGGAGCCGCTGCATTTGAGCTACGTGATCAAGAACGAGGTGCTGAAGATCACCAGCGAGCAGTTGCGCGACAACGAGGTGTACACGGCCATTTACAACGTTGCCGACCTGGTGATTCCGATTCCGAACTTCGCCCCGAATTCGCGGCTGGGGCTGAGCGGCGCGTTGGCCGACGCCCACAACATGCTGGGCGTGGGGGGCAAGATGGGCATGAACGGCTTCAATTCGATGGGGCCGCAAACCGTGCTGGCCAATCAGGACGGCAACGCCGCGACCGGCGTCGTGGACCCGGCCATTCTGGCCCAAATGCCGCAAATGAACGGCGGCGGCCCGCGGACCATCGGCGGACCGGGCGGCCTGGGAGGCGGGCAGCAGCCCGATTTCGACTCGCTCACCGACCTGATCACTTCCACGATTTCGCCGACCAGTTGGGACGAAGTGGGCGGGCCGGGCTCGATCGCCGAATTCTCGACCAACTTGAGCCTGGTCATCAGCCAGACGCAGGAAGTTCACGAGCAGATCGTGGATCTGCTCCGCCAGTTGCGCCGCCTGCAAGACCTGCAGGTGACGATCGAAGTCCGCTACATCACGCTCAGCGACAACTTCTTCGAGCGAATTGGCGTCGACTTCCAGGCCGCGATTCCCACCAAGGGAGACATCTCGCCGAGCGCCGCCCCCAACACGACGCTCACCGTCGGCTTGAGCGGGCCGCCATCGAGTCCGCAGACCCCACAGTTCACGAGCGACCTGGCGATCCCTTTCACGCAAGGCAGCTACGGCCTGTCGATCCCGCAGTTCGGCGGCTATAACGACGTGGCGAACTTCGGTTTCGCGATTCTGAGCGACATCGAGGCCTATTTCTTCGTCGAGGCCTCGCAAGGGGACACGCGCAGCAACATCTTGCAGGCCCCGAAGGTCACCCTGTTCAACGGCCAGCAGGCGTCGGTCTCGGATACCACGCAGGTGCCGTTCGTGGTGAGCGTGATCCCGGTGGTGGGCAATTTCGCGGTCGCCCAGGAACCGGTGATCGTCGTGCTCAACGAAGGGACGTTCCTCACCGTACAGGCGGTGATTTCCAACGACCGGCGGTTCGTCCGTCTGACCGTGGTCCCCTTCTTCAGCTCGATCGGCGACGTGACCGAGTTCACCTTCTCCGGCTCCAGCACCACGACCAAGAACACCAGCAACAGCCACAGTTCCACCGCGTCGGGCGATACGACGTCGGGGAATACCGACGATGAAACGACGAACAACACGGGCGTCACCGTGCAGTTGCCTTCGTTCTCGTTCGTCTCGGTATCGACCACGGTCAGCGTGCCCGACGGCGGCACGGTGCTGCTGGGCGGCATCAAGCGTTTGAGCGAGGGCCGCAACGAGGTCGGCGTGCCGATCTTGAGCAAGCTTCCCTACATCAACCGCTTGTTCACCAACGTCGGCATCGGCCGCAATACGCAAAGCCTGATGATGATGGTCACGCCGCGCATCATCATCCAGGAAGAAGAAGAACAACGCCTGGGCATCGCGAACCCGTAACCTTCGGGACGCGCGGCCGCGACGCCCGGCACCAAGCCCCCCCCTGTGGGGCCTCGGCAGCGACTATCCGGTTGCCGAGGCCCTTTTTTCTTGCGCCAAGCGAGTGGCGAGTACCCGCGAGGGTTCTTCGTCGTGCCGCCCTCGCTTGCGGGCCGGGTTGGTTGTGCGCAGGCCAACCTAACGGACTGAACCGGGATCTATGCCTCGGCTGCCGGTGCCGACGCTGGGGCCGTGGCCGGGGGCGCGAATCCGCGCCGGAGCGTGTTTTCGGTGATCGTCCGCGGCAGCACGAACTGCAACAGATAATCGCCGCCGCCTGCCTTGGTGCCGATGCCCGACATTTTGAAACCTCCAAACGGTTGCCGGCCCACCAAGGCGCCGGTGATGCCGCGGTTGAGATACAGGTTGCCGACCAGGAATTCGCGCCGGGCGCGTTCCAGATGGCGCGGGCTGCGGGAAAAGATGCCGCCGGTGAGGGCGTAATCGGTGCCGTTGGCCACGCGGAACGCCTCGTCCAAATCGGCCACCTTCAGCACGGCCAGCACCGGTCCAAAGACTTCCTCCTGGGCCAACTGCGAGTCGGGCGAAACGTCGGCAAAGATGTGTGGGCCGACAAAAAAACCCGCCTCGGCCAGCGGGCCAACGTCGGTCGCCAGCACCTCGCGGGCCGTGCCGCGGCCCCACTCGATCGCCTGGCGGACGCGGGCGACCGACTCGGCGTCGATCAGCGGGCCAACGCTGGTCGCCGGATCCTCGGCCGGGCCGACTTTCAGGCTGCGGGTGGCTTCGACCAATCGCTCCAGAAACGTTTCATACGCGGCGGCCAGCACGATCACCCGCGAACAGGCCGAGCACTTTTGCCCTTGATAACCGAACGCGCTGTGTACGACCGCCAGCACCGCTTCGTCCAAGTCGGCGTCGTCGTCGATGATGATGGCGTTCTTGCCTCCCATCTCGGCGATCACGTGCTTCAATCCACCCACGCCGGCAGTCGGCGTCTGGGCCGCGGTTTTGCAGATCGACAGACCAACCGTGCGCGAACCGGTGAAGGCAATCAAGGCCACGTCGGGATGTTCGACCAAATGGGCGCCGGCGACTTCGCCCCGACCGGGTAAGTAGTTGAGCACGCCGGGGGGCAAGCCGACTTCGCTCATGATCTCCATCAGCTTCGCCGCCACGACCGGCGATTGCTCGGCCGGCTTCATCACCACCGTGTTGCCGGTGACCAGGGCGGCGGTGGTCATGCCGGTGAGAATGGCCAAGGGAAAGTTCCAGGGGGCGATCACGGCTGCCACGCCGCGTGGAATGTATTCGAAACGGTTCTCTTCGCCCGGCACGTTGAATCCGTGCGGCGCTTCCAAATGTTCGGCGCCGGCGGCGTAGAACTCGCAAAAGTCGATCGCTTCGCAAACGTCGCCGTCGGCCTCGCGCCAGCCCTTGCCGCATTCGGCGATTTCCCAGGCCGCCAACTCGAAATGGCGGCGGCGCATGGCCCCGGCGGCCCGGCGCAAAAACTCGGCCCGCTGAACGACGGGGGTGGCGGCCCAGGCCGGCAGGGCCCGGCGGGCGGCCTGCACGGCGCGATCGGTCTCGGCGATGCCGGCCGCGGCGGTGCGGCCGACCACGCGGCGGTGCGACGGATCGATCGATTCCAAATGCTCGCTCGTGCCAAGCGCGTGGCCGTCGATCACGATGGGATAGAACTGTCCAAGACGACTGCGCACGGCTTCGATCGCGCCGCGCATCGACGCGCGGTTGACTTCGAGCGTGAAGTCGGTGGCGGGCTGATTGCGAAACGTGCTCGTCGTGGCGGCCGGCTGTGGGGCCGGGCCGATGGGCTGATGGTTTTGGGCGTGAGGATGTTCGCTGGGATTCATCATTAGTTTCTCCACCGCGACGTTTTCGCTGAAACTCGCCCGCAAGAACGAATCGTTCGACGTGTTTTCCAGCAGTCGCCGCACCAGATAGGCCATGCCGGGAATCAAATCGCCATAGGGCATGTAGATCCGCAGCCGATAGCCGAGATCGACGAACACCTGCTTTTCGGCGTCGGCCATGCCGTAGAGCATTTGCACTTCCAAGCCGGTTTGCGGCAGTCCGATGTGCCGCGCCACGGCCAGACCGTGGGCCAGCGAGCGGATGTTATGACTGGCCAATGCCGGCCGGAGATATTCACTGTTGCGGAGCACGAACCGCGACTGTCGTTCGAAATTCGCGTCCGATTCCCATTTCTGCTGCAACACCGGAATCGGCCAGCCGGCGGCCGAGGCATGGATCGTTTCGTAGTCCCAATAGGCCCCCTTGACCAGCCGCACCCAAACCGGCGTGCCGCGCTCGCGGGCCCAATCGCGGAGCACGACCAGGTCGTGTGCCGCGTCGCGCAAATAGCATTGAATGACGATGCCCACGTCGGCCGTGTCGCGGAATTCTTCTTCGGACAGCACCTGGCGAAAAATCGCCAGCGTGAGGTCCTTGGTGCGGTACGATTCCATGTCGACATGGACGAAGGCCCTGTGCTCGCGGGCCACGCGGAGCAAGCCCCGCAATCGGGCCTTCACCCTTTGAGCCGTTCCTTCGGGATCGATTCCGTCGAACTGGCTGTCGAGCGCCGAAAGTTTGACCGACACGTTCACCCGCGGCAGTTCGGCCAACAGGCCGCGATCGATTTGGGGCACTTCGGGCCAGCCGTTCACCGTGGGGGCGATGCCGCGGATCAAGCCGAGATAGGCTTGATAGTAGCGCTCGGCCTCGACCTCGCTGGTGACCGCCTCGCCCAGGATGTCGAGCGTGAACGCCCGCTTCAGTTTGCGCTCGCGCAGGGCGACCGTGAGAACTTCGGCCGTATTGGTGCCGGCAATGAACCGCCGGGCGTGGGACAGGGCGTTGCGGCGAGCCGTGACGGCCAACGCCCGGCCGGCCAGATTGTGGGGGCCGGCCACGGCCATCCCCAGACGGACCGCCGAGGGAAGCTGGTCGCGCACGTCGTCAAAATACTCATGCAGATGGCGCGTGATGGCCTCGCTCGAGCGGAGCATCGGCAGCACGTCGATGAAGCGAAACATCTGCACCTTCACCGATTCGTCCTGCATCGCCCAGGCCATGATCCGGTCGTCCCACCAGCGGCGAGCGAAGATGCTGACCTGGCCCCGGCCCACGCGGTCGAAGACATAGCGGCCGATTTCTTGCGTGGTGCGCTCGATTTTCGCGAGGTCGCGATGTGAAAAATCGTCGGCGTGGGTCATCTTCCGGCTCGCGCTGTGCCGCGTCGCTGGGGTAGGCCTGGCGGTGGGATCGCCGGGGCGCTCGCGGCTCCTCTGTAATCTTATCGATATGGGGAGCAGAAGGGCATTGCCGGGGCATGCGAAGCGTGCCGGCAACTGCGAGAATGGTAA
>DATJTR010000185.1:0-8104 GCA_035503215.1 Pirellulales bacterium | reverse complement strand
TTGCCCCCCTCGGTCAGTTTCGCGAGCCAGGTTTTCTGCACGCCGCTTTCGGCCTGCACCCGCTGCTTCTCGCCCTCCAGCGCGGCGGCGTGAGCGGAGCGAAGTTCGATCCGAGTTTTTTCCAGCGCCTGGCGGCGCGCGAGCAAATCGCGGAACTGCTTTTCGTGGTCGGCCGGCGAGCGGTCTCCCGCCACCTTGGGATCGTAGGCGGCGTAATCGGCCAGGAAGCGGGCCTGGTCTTTCCGATACCGTTCGAGCTGCTCGGCAAGCTGGGCCAGGTCTCGCGAATCGCGGGCGCCGTGGGCGGCAAACTCGCGGTTCCAGGCATCCAGCTCGCTCGACCAATCGAGATAGTCGAGCCGCGACAAATAGTGCAAGCTGCGGGCCCGCAAGGCAGTGGGCAAGTCGGGCTCGTCGGAAAGCAGTTGCCGCCAGGCGGCGCGGGCCGCCTGCCGCTCGGCCGCACTTTGCTCCCCCTCGTTGCGCAGATAATGCGCCATCGCTTGCAGATGGGCCAACTCCCATCGCCAGGGCGCGTTGTGCGATTGCGCCACGCCCAACGCCACGTTGCGGGCGACGTATCCGTCGAGCGCGTCGACGTCGCGGCGCGCCACCTGCAACGAGCCGAGCGCCAGATAGAAGGGGGACAAACCGGCGTCGTGCTCGCCAATCGCCTGCCGCCGCAGCGCCAACCCGGCCCGGCACAGCCGGTCGGCTTCGTCGAATTTGAGCAGTTGCTTGTAGAGCAGCCCCAACTGCAACAGCGCGGCGCTGCACACCTCGTTGGGAATCGATGGATTGTCGGCCGACAGCTCGTGCAGCCAGTCGAGCGCCTGGCCGTAGCGCCCCATGCCGACCGCCAGCCGTCCCAAGGCCAACTGCACGCGCCAGCGGAGCGGGTCTTGCGGGAAATGCTTGAGGCACAAGCGGTGCGACTCCGCCAGATAGTGCTCGATCTGGTCGGCACGCGGAGCCGGAATGGACGCCAGGCTGGCCTCGCCCACCAGGTGCAATGCCTGCGCCAGCCGATAGCGGTCGGGCGGCTCGCGCTTGCGCCAATAGGCCAAGGCCGCTTGCAGCGGCGGTGCGGCGCGGACCGCGTCGCCCGCTTGCAGATGCAAGCTGCCCAGAATCAGCTCCAGCGATCCGATCCGCGGATCGTCGGCCAGCAAGGTCTTGCGATAATCGTCGAGCAATTCCGCGTGGGCTGTGATCGCGCGGTCCAAACGTTGGGCGTCCAACCTTCCCATTTCCAGCCGTTGCCGCGCGACGTCGGCGATGCGTTCCAGCAAGCGACCTTGCGACACGCCCGCCGTGCCCCCGGTCGGCATCAGGCGAGCCAGAGCCAGCGCGGCGACAAAGTCTTCTTCCGCGCGGTCGAGCTGAGATAGCGCCTCTTCCTGATGCTCGCCGTGCAACAGTGCGGCGACCAACAGGCGCTCGATCTCGGCTCGTTCATAACGTAGTCGGACCTGGAAATCGTGTGCGGCGGGATCGCCCTGCTGCTGCCGCCCGAGAGCGTCGAGCGCCGCGCGCAGCGTTTTGATTTCCGACTCGTAATCGACTTGCCCGCGATAAATCTCCGCCAGCCGGCGGCGGGCCGCCATTTCTTCCAGAGTCTTGCGGCCGCCAGTGCGCAAATGGATCAGCTTTTCGGTCGTCAGGGTCGCGGCATCGGCTTCGGCCAGATGAAGCCGGCAATCGGCTAGGGCCGTCAGGCCACGGGCATAATCGTCGACCCCGATGAGTTCGCGTTGATGGCTGGCAGCCAGTTGATCGGCTAGGCGACCGACTTTTTCGGCCAAAGCCGCGTTTGTGGCGGTAGGTCGGAAAGTCCTGTCGAACGACAGCAGGCCTGCGATAAGTTCGAGCTGAACGACCGGATCCACGACGTTTGCTTTTTCATAGTGGCTAAGCGTCGTCTGCAATGCGGCGATGGCACGATCGATTTGGCCCAATCGGCCATAGGCGTTGGAGAGCAAGAGGGCGATGGCAGCTTGATCTGCCAGGCTTTGACGCGAGGGATCGGCCGTTTGCTCCGACGCTTCCCGCGCGCGCTCGAGCCAGCCAATCGCCGACTGGTACTTGCCGGAATTCACCAGCACGTCGCCCAAGGCCGACATCAAAGCGACGTTGGAGGGGGACAACCGGGCTGTTCCGGTCTCGCCGGCCGCTTGCAATGCAGCACTGAGCATCTTTTCGGCGCGCCGATACTCTTGGCGCTGGGCCAGCGCTTGTGCCTCCTTCAGTAAGCGCGCCGCAGCGGATGGAGCAGCGCCCCGGTCGGTCGATTTTGCGGGGGAAACCGGCGGTTGGCAGTGGGCAGCGGTTGGAATGCCCAAAGTTGCCAAGCAGAGACACGTGGCGATGACACGGATTGTCGCTGGCATGAGTATCAGTTCGTCGCTGGTCCATTGGCTTTGGCGTGAGGGACGAGATTGCCAAAGTAGCTGTCCGCGTAGGTGGCAAGCGCCTGCTTGAAACCGTCGGGAACACGCACGCGGATCGCCTGGCGAGCTCCGTCGCCGCCACGCGTGGGGATCTCTTGGTGAATCTTGGGGGTTGGTTCAGCAACTTGGAAGCAGGTTTGAGCCTGCGCCATGATCTCGGGAGATACATTCAGCGTGAGGCTTTCATTCAACAGGCCGGCAAGTGCGATGCGATCGATGGGCTTGCGACTGGCCAAGACGACAACGAACGTGGCGCCGTCGCCATCGGGAACCAGCAGTGGGTCGGCGTCGCCTGTCAGAGGAGGGTAAATCAGCCGCGAAACAGGGCGCTGTGCCCCGAGGTCTTGTTCGGCTGGCCAAATCAAACGCCCGGTCCCATCCTGTTCGAAAACGATCAGATAGCCGTAGGCCGGCACGGTAAAATTGGCTTCGACTTTCAACGCCGCGCCCGGGGCTAGCGGCAGGTGGCTATTCACCGGGGTCTCGGTGTCGGCCAGCATCAAGCTGAAGTGGCCAAACTCCGGCGGGGGCGGCGCGCTCACCGTGGCGGCCGGCGTCCACAGAGACAGCACCAGCACGCACACCGCGGCCACGGCCACCAGCCCCGCCGCGTAGCGCAGCACGTGGCCCAACAGCGGAGGACGCGGCCGCATGGCGCCACGCAGCGAGTGAGCCATATCGCTGCCGGTTTTGAACCGCTCGGCCGGCCGCTTGGACAAAGCCTTCAAACAGGCGTCTTCCAGCGCGCTGGGAATCGTGTCGTCGATGCCGCGCGGCGGCGGCGGAGTGCGATGCAAGATCTGGTCGAGCATCTCGCTGGTGCGGCCGGCTTGAAAGGGATGCCGCTTGCACAAAAGCTCGTAAAGCACGACCCCCAGCGAATACAAATCAGATTGTGAGCTGGCCCAATCCGAATCGCCATTGGCCTGTTCGGGACTGAGATAGGCCAAAGTTCCCACGATCTGCCCCGCCTCGTTCTGAAAGAACTGATCGTTTCGGCGGGCCAGTCCAAAATCGACCACCTTGGGCCGCCGGGCGGAATCGAGCAAGATATTCGCGGGTTTGATGTCGCGGTGAACGATCCGGTGCTGATGAGCGTAGTGGAGCGCCTCGGCAATTTGGGCTACCCACTCGATCGCCTCGGCACGGTCGTAATTGTTGCCACGAAGCGCGGTCTCCAACGTTTCGCCGTCAATATATTCGTAGACGACATAGCCCAGCCCTTGGGCCGTCTCGCCCGCCTCCAGCAAGCGGACGATGTTCGGGTGGTCGAGTTGAGCGATGCTGCGGGCCTCATGCAACAAGTCGTCGGACAAGCCGGATTGCCCATCTTCGCCGTGACGGATTTTGATCGCCACGGCTCGTTCCAGTTGTTCGTCGTAGGCTTCGTAGACGACGCCGAACCCGCCGGCACCAAGTTGCCGCACGATGACGTATTTGCCCAAGCGCTCGAGCGGAGGGGCCGGCGCTGCCGTGCACTTGGCGCCGGAAAGCCGAGTCACTAGGGCCGAGGCCTTGGTATCGGCGGCCGGCGGTTGAAAGCGGGAATCGATGCGGCGGAACTCATCGACACTGGGGGTTTCGCCGGCCCGCTCGCGCAGGGCAAACTCGCAAGCGAGCAGCTCCAACACCGAGCGATCGTCGCCGCGCAGTTCGGGAAACTCCGCCAGATAGCGCGCCAGCGAAGGCTGTTGACCCGCCCGCGATTGTCGCTCGAAATCGACGCGGACCAATTCGCTGAGCACGTCGAGTCGATACTCCTCGGGGACTTCCTTGAGAAACAAGTGCAAGTGTTCCGGCCCCGAACCGTCGGATTGTTCGAGCGCGTCGACGCATCGCATGACGGCAAGAGTTCTACTGTCGATTTGGATTCTTACGGCCGGCGACATGGCTGGACCCTCGACGTTCATGAGCACAGTGTATGTTAACTTAACAATATAAGAATCCCTGAGATTCTCAGGCCGGCGGAAAGGGCGTTTGGCCGCCGTCGCGATCGGTGGGCATTCAGCCGCCGGTCGGCCGGTTGCGCCGGATGGGCGGTTTGAGGTTCGTTCTATCGATGGCCGAAACCGGTCGCCGCCCGACAAACATTCTGAAAATTGGCTGAGAAACCCGGCTGGATCGCGGCTGGCGGCCGGAGTTTGCCCGCGGCACGGGGGGCTGCGGGATGCCGCAAGGGGCGTTTTCGCCCGTGGCGGCTGCTCGCGAACCCCTTGGCCGGCTTTTCTCGTCAGCAGTTGGGTTGGATGCTAGAATTGGCGGCCCCGGGCCAAATCCATCACGACGAAGTCGGCCAACGGCAGGAGAACGCGGCCATGTCCAACGACGTCCGGCAATGGATCGATCAGCTTCAGCAGGGCGATCCCGAAGGGGCGCAGCGCGTTTGGGAGCAATATTTCGGGCAGCTCGTCCGCCTGGCCCAACGGAGAATGGGGACCTTACCGCGCCGGGTAGCCGATGAAGAGGACGTTGCGCTGAGTGCGATGAACAGTTTCGTACAAGGGGCCAGGGCGGGCAAGTTTCCGCGGCTCGACGACGAGAGCGATCTCTGGCGGCTTCTGGTGACGATTACGGCGCGCAAAGTGGCGGCTCAGCGGCGTCGGCATTTCGCGGCACGGCGCAATCACGGCAAGGTGCGAGGTGAGTCGATTTTCGTGCCGGCCGACGGCGATGCCGACACGCCCGGCATCGCGACCGTGATGGGCGAAAGCCCAACGCCCGCCTTCGCCGCCGAGGTTGCCGACGAATGCCGAGTTCTCTTCGACAAACTCGACGATCCGCTGTTGCGCGAAATCGCCCGTTGGAAAATGGAGGGTTTCAGCAACGACGAGATCGCCCAAAAACTGGGACGCACCGAGCGCACGATCGAGCGAAAACTGGCGCTCATTCGCGAATCGTGGTCCGCTGTGCCAGACGATGAGCCGATCTGAGCCCTCCGGCGGGATGCCGATTCAGCTTGACCTTCGAAAACAGATCGACGCGATCTGCGATCGCTTCGAATTGGCCTGGGACGAGAAGAACCGTCCAAGGATCGAAGAGTATCTCGGTTTGGTTCCACCAGTTAATCGCCGATTGCTGCTGGCGGAGTTGCTGGCCAGCGAGCTTTCCTTGCGCGGCCGGCAGGCCGAGGTTTGTGACCGGACCGAATATGCCGAACGGTTTCCGCAGGATGGCGACGTCGTTGACGACGCCTTCAGCCTGCGCCGGCCGGGGGCGAACCGGGCAACCCCGCTTACTTCCCAGCGTTTTTTCGAGATTATCACGGCCTTCCGAGCTCGCTTGCGCCCCACGACTCCGACGACCGTCGTTCGGGATGGCGATCAAAGCCTGCGCGGGTTGGCGGCTAGTTTGGCTCGGTGCACATTGCATCCTCTGGCCGAGACCGACGTACCGCCTGAAGAGCGGCTCTGGCTAAGAATCATTCACGCTTGCCGGCGTCGAAACGCTCTGGATGTGGACGCTGTCGATGCGGCGGTTCGTGATCTGCTGGAACCGTTTCCGCCGCCACGACGCTCGATTTTGATCGATCTGCTCCTCGGTTCAGGCGTCGATCAAACCGCACGAGCTGGCGGCGTTACCGAACGAACCGTGACCAGCACGGTGTTGGTGGCGGTGAAGCTCCTCGAACCGACAAGTTGACGCCAAGCGCGAATCGGCGCGTTAAACCCGCCTGCGCGGCTGGAGCGGCCTTTTAAGGGGCCGCGGTGGTACGGGAGTCGAACCCGCGACAGCCAGATCCATGGTCTGGTGCCCTATCCACTGGGCTAAACACAGGTGGTGGATCTCGTCAGGGTTAGTGCCGATGGAGGCGCGCTGCCAAAGAGCTGGTTCCCAACTGTCAGGTCGTGGATCTGCCAGGACAGGACCTTCTATGCGGCCCCCGATCAGGATCAAAGGCAGGCTTCGGAAGCGTGCGCGAAAAAAACTCTATAACTCCGATTGCGCGAAGAGGATGACTTCATTTTTGCACAGAGCGGGACTTGCCCGAGCTCACGAAACGCTCGTTTGGCCTCACGCAACGGGGCAGTGCGAGGCGATGACGAGCCGGGCAACGCGGCGGGCGATGTTCGCCGTGTCTTTGTTGCCGGTCACCTGGCGAGTGACGTAGGCCCCTTCCGCGACCAAGCACAATTCTTGCGCCAGAGCCCGGGGATCGTCGGCCCCCGCCTCCTGGGCCAGTGCCAGCAAGATGCCTTCGATGGCCAGCTTGTTGCGACAAGCCGCCAGGTGGGCCGGCTCGTGGAGCAGCGGAAACTCCATGGCTACGTTGACGAAAATGCAGCCCTGGTAGTCGTCCGATTCGATGATGTGCTCGACGACGTCGAGCACGGCGTGGAGTTGGCCCAGCGCGGTGGGGCCGCCTCGCTCGCGAATCATCGTGCGGAAGGTGCCTTGGAGCCAGCCGTTCTGCATCTCCAGAGCGGCCAGCATCAGGTCTTCTTTGCTCTCGAAGTATTTGTAGAAAGCAGTCTTGCTGATTCCCACGTCCAAGAGCACCTGGTCGATGCCGACGTTGCGGAAGCCGTCGCGATAAAAACGACGGATGGCCGCTTCCACGAGGCGCTGGCGAGTGGGGGTCGTCACGGGCTTTCCGGCGGGCGGGCTGTCGAGGTTGACGCCAAGTCAACCCACGAGTGTACCACAAGTCAACTTTGCAGGGCCGGCCGGAAAGCGACAATGCTCTCAGCAATTCGCGCTCTCGCTCTTTGCGGAGGATTTTGACATGCAACGCTATTTGTTCTTTCTGTATGGCGTCGGCGGCCATCTGCTGTTTCTGGGGGTGTTCGCTTACATGGCGGGCTTCGTTGGCGATTTTCTGGTGCCGAAGACGATCGACACGAAAGTGGACGGGGAGCCGCGCGCGGCCATGGCGATCAACCTGACTCTATTGGGAGTGTTTGCCGTGCAGCATTCCGTCATGGCGCGACCCGGGTTCAAGGGGATCTGGACGCGCGTGGTGCCGGAGCCGATCGAGCGCAGTACTTACGTGTGGGCGTCAAACCTGGTTTCGATTCTGCTGATTTGGCAGTGGCGCGGCATGGACACCGTGGTTTGGAACATTGAGCAGCCGGTGCTTCGGACTCTGGCATGGGGACTCTTTGCGATCGGTTGGCTGCTTGTGCCGGCCGTCACTCTGCTGATCAACCATTTCGACCTATTTGGAACCCGACAGGTCTGGTGGCATCTGCACGGTCGGCGATACGAAGCGATAGCCTTTCGCGTGCCATCGCTGTACAAGCACGTCCGGCATCCGCTCTACATCGGCTGGACTATCGCCTTTTGGGCGACGCCGAAGATGACCGTGGGACACCTCTTGTTCGCCGTGGTGCTGACCGGATACATGGGGCTGGCGGCCATCTTCGAGGAGCGCGACCTGATTGACCATTTTGGGAAGCAGTACCAGGACTACCGCCGCCGCGTCCCGATGTTTGTCCCCCGATTAACGGCCGCTCGGACCGATTCTCAGAACGCCGGCGAATTTGAACCGATCGTGCAGCCGGTCGGGCCTGGCAGCAAGGAGCATCACCGTGCCCAGGCTCATTGAAGCAAAACAAGCCGAAGCGGATTGAAGAGTTTGTCGGCCGGGTCAGCTCCGCACACCAGGATGTGAGCATTGCCCCGCATGGTATCGCCCGCAGGTTGGGACGAACCGG
>DATJTR010000184.1:0-4308 GCA_035503215.1 Pirellulales bacterium | reverse complement strand
CAATCGCCGGCCGCGTCGCCCGAGAGTGGGCCCGGCATGGAGATCAGCAGGAAGTTGCCGGCGCCTTCAACGAGCTGATTGCGCACCTACCAGAGGCCGGCGAAGCGTGTCGAGCGGCAACCTTGCAGGGGCTGAAGCAAGGCTTGAGGACGAACCGCCGCGCCGCGCCGCCGATCTGGCAAACGACGCAAGAACGGCTGCGTGCCGGAGCATCGGCCGAGCAGGCCGAACAGATTCGCTCGCTTGCGGCACGATTCGGCGGCGCCGATGCCCAGGACGAACTGATCGAAATCGTGCGCGGCAACGGTCCGGTTGACGAGCGATTGAAGGCCTTGGCCGACTGCCTGGCTCGCCCGAACGACAAAATCGCGGCATTGGTCCAGCGGATGTGCCGGGACGACGACCCGCAACTCAGCCGCGCCGCGATTCTCGGCCTGACGGTATGTGACGTCGATCCCGAGGAATTCTTGGTGAAATACCCAATCCTCAGGCCGGAACAGCGGCAGGCGGTGATCGACGTCGCCGCCAGCCAGCCGCGTTACGCCCGGCGTCTTTTGGATCAGCTCGAGTCGGGGAACATTCCGGCCTCGGACATTCGGGCCGAAGTCGCGCGGCAACTGTTCGCTTTGAACGACGCTTCGGTCTCGGAGCGGCTGAGCAAACTTTGGGGGGATGCGAATGCGTCCGATACCGATCGGCATGCCGAAATGTCACGCCTGCGTCATTTGATTACCTCCGCCGCGCTGACGCGCGCCGACCAGCGCCACGGCCGCGAGTTGTTCCACCAGCGCTGCGCCCAATGCCACGTGCTGTTCGGAGAGGGGAAAACGCTCGGCCCCGATTTGACCGGCACTCAACGCGACGATCCGGAGCGGTTGATCGTCGACGTCGCCGACCCGAACGCCCGGGTGGCCCCGCAGTTTCGGGTCACCGTCGTTCAAGCCGACGACGGCCGGGTGATTGCCGGGGTTTTGCAGGAGGAAAACGACGAGCAGATCGTACTGCGCACCGTGAATGACGTCGTGACGATGTCCAAGGGCCAGGTCACCGACCGGAAGCTGCTGGCCGATTCGCTGATGCCGGCGGGGGTGCTCAACGGCCTCTCTAATTCCGATATCCAGGATTTGTTCAGCTACTTGATGTCGCGCACCAAGTTCGATCATTCTCTCCACGGCGAAAAGCCTGCTGGTCGACGGCAATGACCACGCGGCGATCTGCCCCGTTGCCAATCCCCAGTCTCTGCGAACCGCACTGGCCGTCGTCTTGGCGGCCCTGCCGGCGGTAACGGCGGACCGCGTTCGGCTGCTTTCGATGCGCACCATTCGCTGCCGGCGTCCACTGGGCCGGGAGTAACACCGCTGCGGCCGGGCCCCTGACGATGCCGCCTGCCATTCGCGACGGCCCAGGCGAGGCGAAAAAACGATTCTCAGGTGTTTTTCCAAGGCCTCAATTGTAAACTGAATTTTCATCAGAATTTCCATTTGAATTCGTCACGGTGACCGGAAGTGAGTCTTCGCTACGCTTGGATTAAGGCCACGTTTTCTTGCGTTTTGATCACCGCCGTGGCAGTGCTTCTGTTTCGTTCTCTGTCCGATCGGCTCGTGGCGACGGCGCTGCCGAGCGCGCGGGTGCTCGAAAAACCTGCTGAAGGATTCACGGTGCCCCCGGGCTTCCACGTCAGCGTGGTTGCCAAAGAGCCGGCCGTTTCGCAGCCGATCGGCATGTCGATCGACGATCGGGGCCGACTGTGGGTCGCCGAATGCCGGAGCTATCCGAACTGGAACCAACGCCACGACGACCAGGTGCTCGTTTTTGCCGACAACGACGGCAACGGGAGCCTGGAAACTCGCACGGTTTTCGCCGACCATCTCTCGAACCTGTCAGGCATCGCGGTCGGTCTAGGGGGCGCGTGGCTCGTCTGCTCGCCGGAATTGCTGTTCATCCCCGACGGTGACGGGGACGGACGCCCTGACGGACCGGCGACGATCGTGCTGAACGGTTGGGACACGCAGCCGCCGCAGGCGCATCACATGGCCAATCATTTGCTGTTTGGGCCCGACGGTTGGCTATACGGCTGCCTGGGAAGCGCGTCGACTTCGTGGGTCGGCACCCCGTCGACGCCGCACGAAAAACGCGTGCCGCTCGATGCCGCGATCTGGCGTCTGCATCCGGAGAGCAAGCGATTCGAGGTCGTGGCGGACGGAACCTGCAATCCCTGGGGAATCGATTTCGATGAGACCGGCGAACTGTTCGCCTCGAACAACGTTCTGTCGCACCTTTGGCATGTCCTGCCCGGCGGACGATACGAACGCATCAATCATCCCTACTGGGAATCCAACGCCTGCGAATTGATGACCGCCTGCACCGACCACAACCATTGGTCGGGCTCGGACGATCGGCATGTGAACCCGAACAAGACGCGTGCTGCCGGCGGCGGGCACTCGCACGCCGGCTTGATCGTCTATCAAGGAGACAATTTCCCGGTCGAGTATCGCGGGACGGCGGTGATGTGCAATGTGCTAGGGAACTGCATCAACTTCGACCGGTTCGAACCGGCGCACGGGGAAGTGGTCGCTCGTCATGGCGGCAACCTGCTTGAATCGCGCGACCGTTCGTTTCGGGCTGTCGATTTGAAGGATGGCCCCGATGGCAGCGTGCTGGTTTGCGATTGGAACGCCGTCGGCGAATGCCACAGCTCGGACACGAAAGCGACGCAGCCGACGGGGCGAATCTACCGAGTTTCATACGGCGAGCTTCCCGCGGTCCCGGTCGATCTGGCAAAACTGGGCGACGAAGAACTCGTGGCGCTGAACGACCACCAGAACGACTGGTTCGCGCGGCGAGCACGGCTGGTGCTGCAACACCGCGCCCAGTTGGGCAAGCTGGCACCCGCGACGCGGCAGCGGCTGGCATTGCAGGCCCGAAATGCGACACGACCGACCACCGCCCGGCTGCGCAGCTTGTGGAGCTGGCATGTGGTGCGCGTGGGAGACCGCGGCGACAGCGAAACCGAGCCGGACTTGCTTTTTTTACTACTGGCGGACCCGGCACCCGAGATGCGCGCCTGGGCCGTGCGACTGTTGGCTGAAGACCAGGCGGTGCCTGCAACGACGGTAAGCACGCTGGTGCATCTGGCCGGAAGCGAATCCCAACCCCGCGTGCTGCGCGAACTCATTTCAGCTCTGCACCGACTCGCCCCCTCGCAGCGGCTCGAAATGGCGGCGGCCCTCGCGCCGCGGATTACCGACGAAATGCCCCGCAATTGGCAACGGCTGGCTTGGTACCCGCTGGAACCGCTGGTCGAATCGCACGCCAAGGAAATCGTCCAGCTTGGGCGTTCGATCGATTGCGGATTCTTGAATCGCGCGATCCCTGGCCGCGTGACGCGAGCGTGGGTTCGTCATGGAGACCGAGATGAAGTCGCCGCCGCCTTTGGCGAGTTGATCGCGCACGTACCGGCAACCAGCGGAGCGTGTCAAACGGCAACCTTGCAGGGACTGAACGATGGGTTACGGACGAACCGCCGTGCCGCCCCGGCAAGCTGGAAGGCGACCGAAGAAAGGCTGCGTGCCGGAGCGTCGAGCGCACAGGCCGAACTGATCTCGTCGATCGCGGCGCAGTTCGGGGGCGACGAAGCACAGGACGAGCTGGTCAGAATCGTGCGTGGCAACGGGCCCGCTGACGAGCGGTTAAAAGCCTTGCTCGACTGCCTGGCTCGCCCGAACGACAAAATCGCGGCATTGGTCCAGCGGATGTGCCGGGACGACGACCCGCAACTCAGCCGCGCCGCGATTCTTGGTCTGGCGGTTTGCGACGTCGATCCCGAGGAATTCTTGGTAAAATATCCAAGTCTCAGGCCGGAGCAGCGGCAGGCGGTGATTGAAGTCGTCGCACGGCAGCCGCGTTACGCCCGGCGGCTTTTGGACCAGCTCGAGTCGGGAAACATTCCGGCCTCGGACATTCGGGCCGAAGTCGCGCGGCAACTGTTCGCTTTGAACGACGCTTCGGTCTCGGAACGGTTGAGTAAACTTTGGGGGGATGCGAATGCGTCCGATACCGATCGGCATGCCGAAATGTCACGCCTGCGTCATTTGATTACCTCCGCCGCGCTGTCGCGCGCCGACCAACGCCACGGCCGCGAGTTGTTCCAACAGCGCTGCGCCCAATGCCACGTGCTGTTCGGAGAGGGAAAGATGCTTGGCCCCGATTTGACCGGCACTCAACGCGACGATCCGGAGCGGTTGATCGTCGACGTCGCCGACCCGAACGCCCGGGTGGCCCCGCAGTTTCGGGTCACCGTCGTTCAAG
>DATJTR010000183.1:0-6361 GCA_035503215.1 Pirellulales bacterium | reverse complement strand
TATCACCTGGCCAGCGTGGTCGACGATTACGATTTCGAGATCACGCACGTGATTCGGGCCGAAGAGCATTTGTCGAACACACCGCGGCAAATTTTCATCGCCCAATCGCTCGGCTATGCCTTGCCCGAGTACGCCCATCTGCCATACGTGGCCGAGCCCGGCAGTAAGAACAAATTGAGCAAGCGTAAACTCGACAAGTATCTGAAGAACCGCGATTTCGCCCAGATCTACGAGCATGGACAGGCGATCGCCACGGCCCTGGGCCTCACGACTTCGGCCGACACGTTCAACCCGGTGATCGTCGATTTTTACGAGCAGGTGGGCTATCTGCCCGAGGCGATTCTGAATTACCTGGTGCTGCTCGGCTGGTCGCTCGACGACAAAACCGAGTTCTTGAGCGTGCGGGAAATGATCGACAACTTTTCCCTGGAGCGCGTGACGAAGTCGCCGGCCAGCTTCGACCCAAAAAAGCTGTGGGCCTTCGAGGACCACTACCTGGTCAAGTTGCCGCTGGATGAGAAAGTTGCCGGCATGCTCCCCTATTTGCAGCGGGCTGGGCTCGTGGCCGATCCGGCAGCGGAGGCCGATCGCGCCAAATTGACCACGATCGTCGCCGCGGCGGGAGACCGGTTGAAAGTATTCGGCGACATCCTCGCGTACGCCGACTTCTTTTTTCGCGACGAGGTCGTCTTCGACCCCAAGGCGTTCGAGAAGCAACTGCGCTCGCCCCGCGGCGTCGAACTGCTGACGAAATTCCGCGATGCGCTCTCCGCCCTCGACGATTTTTCGGTGGCCGGGCTGGAACGCACGCTGGGCGAGTTCGTCGCGGGGCAGGGGATCAAAACCGGCGACATCATCCATGTGGTGCGCGTGGCCACGACCGGCAAAAGCGTGGGGCCCGGGCTCTACGATTGCCTGGCGATTTTGGGGAAGCCGGCGGTGATCGCGCGCATCGATCGCGCTTTGGAACAAGCCGCTGCGCCGCCGGCGTGATCGAATTGCCGCGCAGCGTTCACAGCGTGGCGAAGTTGCGCAGGATTTTCAGCCCGTCGGCCTGGCTCTTCTCGGGATGAAACTGCGTGGCAAAGATGTTGTCGCGCCAAATCATCGAGCAGAACGGCCCGCCATAGTCGGTCTCGGTGGCGATGACGCTTCGATCGCGCGGCACGACATGGTAGGAATGGACGAAGTAGCAATGTACTCCGTCGGGCAAACCGGCGAGCACCGGCGCCGGCCGGCGGATTTGCAACTGATTCCAGCCCATGTGGGGCACCTTGAACTCAGCCGGCAGCCGGAACGGCACGACTTCGCCGGCCAACACGCCCAGGCCAGTATGCCGGCCCCCTTCGTAACCGGTTTCGAACAGCAATTGCAGGCCGAGGCAAATGCCGAGAAACGGCTTGCCGGCCGCGATCGCCTGGCGGATCGGCTCCACGAGGTGCCGCCGCTCGAGTTCGGCCATCGCGTCGCCGAAGGCACCGACGCCCGGGAGGACGATCTTGGCGGCTGCGGCCAACACGGCCGGATCGCTGGTCACCGTGGCCTCGTGGCCGACCTTCTCAAAACCCTTCTGCACGCTGCGAAGGTTCCCCATCTGGTAGTCGATAATGGCGATCAACGGCTGAACTCGGCAGGGGATTGGTTTTTTGCTGGGGCGTGGCACCCGCTTCACCGCCGGGGGCAACGCGGGCTTTAGCCTCGCGGCAAACTGGGTCGAGCGACCATTATAGATTGGCCGCCTGGCCGCTCGAAAGACACCCGGCCAGACACCGGGTTCGCGGCCGCCGCGTCGAGCACCGCCCGACTATTGCTGGGTGTATTTGTCGGGATAGACGACCAGCTCGATGCGGTTGTTCCGCGAGCGGCCGTCGGGCGTGGCGTTCGAAACGATGGGATGGTTGCCCCCATGCCCGACCGTGAACAGGGCCTGCGGCTTGAGCGGTCCGCGGGTGCCCAGATATTGATATACCGCCAGGGCCCGGCTGACCGAGAGTTGTTGATTCGTGGCCCAGCCCGATCCGGCGCCGCCTTCGCCTTCGGTGTGCCCCTCGACGCCGATGATCTGGTCGGGATAGCTGCGGGCCAGTTCCGTGGCAACGGTGTCCAGCGTGGCACCGGCGGTCGGCTGCATGGCCACGCCGCCGGGCTGGAACAATTGAGCCGCCGACATCTCGACTCGCACGACGTCGCCGTCGGCACGCACGTCGACGCCGGGGATGTGGATGGCCGGCAGCGCACGATCGAGGCTGCTGTTGGCGGTGATCGTGGCGCCGGTGCGGCGTTTCGTCGAGGCGACCATCGCTTCGACTTGCTTATCGGTCAGATTTTTCTGGTCTCGGACTTGAGCCAGTTGCTGCGTCGTTCCCGAAAGTTGGCTGCGCACCGCCGCCAATTGATCGTCGAGCAAACGGTTCTGCTGCCGGGATTGGGCCAACAGCGCTTCGAGTTCTTGATTGTCGTGGTCGAGCGTCGAAGCCCGGGCCTGCAATTCCTGATTGCGTTGTTCGAGCGCGGCTTGCTGCTTCTCCAGATTCTGATTCTTGCTTTGCAGAACGTACGGATTGTCAGCGCAGCCGGCGAGCGCCAGTAATCCCAAGCACAGCGAGCGGGCCACCGCCGCGACTCGCATCCGGGGCTCTCCTAAACGGAAGACCGACAAAGACCGAAGGGAAATCATCCAACACGCGCGGGCGAAAAGCACACCATGCCGCCGATCGCACTCGGCGCGCGCCGCTGGCGCCGCCAATCAAGCGCGGGATCGTAGCGACAGCCCCCCCAGGCAACAAGATCAGTTCGGACGGGGAAGGAGGGTGGGGCGGGTAAGGGCAGGGCCCTTGATCCGTCTCTTGCTCGGCCACACGGCCAAACGTGCTCGCACGGGGCCGCTAGCGTCCCAGCAACGTCGCCATGGAACTGCGCGCGATTTCGAGCGCCTCGGGCAGCTTTTCGGGATGCTTGCCGCCGGCTTGGGCCATGTCGGGCTTACCGCCGCCCCGGCCGCCGACCGCCTCGGCCGCACCGCGAATCCATTTGCCGGCATCCAGCCCGCGCTCTTGCAAATCGCGGCTGATTCCGGCGACCAGCGTGACCTTCTCCGCTTCGCGGCTTCCCAGCAGCACTGCGATGGGACTGGCCTGCCGCCGCAATTGGTCGATCAGTTGCCGCATCACGCCGGCATCTGCGCCAGGCGCTTCGGCAACCACGACCCGCACTTCGTCAACCTCGGCCGCGTCGGCCAGCAGCTTCTCGACCGAGACTTCGCCGCTGCCCCGGGTTGCTGACAGTTTCTTCAACTCGCGGATTTCCTTGAGCAAGGTTGCCACGCGCGCCGGTACGTCGGCCGGCGGCACGCGCAACAGCGACGCCGTTTCGGCCAGAGCCGCCTCGGCCTGTCGCAAGTGACCCAGTGCCTGGCTGCCGGTCAGGGCCGTGATCCGCCGCGTGCCGGCCGACACGCTCTCTTCGCTGAGGATTTTGAATAAGCCGACTTGGGCGGTGTTGTCCAAGTGCGTTCCGCCGCACAACTCCTTGCTGAAATCGCCCATCGACACCATCCGCACGATGTCGGGATACTTCTCGCCGAAGAGCATCATCGCGCCGGCTTCGCGGGCCTGGGCGATGGGCATCGTCCGCCAAGCGATCTTGGAGCCGGCGGTCACCTTCGCGTTGACCTCGGCTTCGATCTGGGCGACCCGCTCGGCGCCCACCGAGGAAGGATTCGAAAAATCGAACCGCAGCCAATCCTCGTCGACTTTTGAACCTTGCTGCTGGGCGTGCTTGCCCAGGTGCTTTTGCAGCGCGTAGTGCAGAATGTGCGTTGCCGAATGGGCTCGGCGGATTCCCTGCCGCCGCCCGGAGTCGACGCGGGCGGTCACCTGCGCCCCGACCTGCAGCGAACCCTTGCGCAGGTGCCCCTGGTGGAGGATGAAACCGTCTTCTTTCTGCGTATCGACGACTTCGAATCTGAAGCCCTCTCCTTCGATGTCGCCCGAATCGCCGACCTGCCCGCCGCTCTCGCCGTAGAAGGGGGATTGGTCGAGGATCAAGGCGATCGGTTCGGAGTGGCCGACTTCGTCAAGCTGTTCGCAAAGCTTGTCGTGGGCAACGATCCCGACGATCGTCGCCGGCGCCGTGGTCGTCTCGTAACCGACGAAATGCGTGCCGGACATCGTCTTTTTCAGTGCGTCGAGCGGACCCGACTTGAACAGCGGACCGCGCTTGCCCGCCCCCGATACGTCGCCGTGACGCTCCATCTCGCGATGGAAACCTTCCCAATCGAAACCCAAATTATGCTCGGCCGCCATGGTTTCCAGCAGCTCGGGTGGAAAACCGTGGGTTTGATACATCTCGGCCGCCTCGCCGCCCGAGACCGTTTCGCGGGCTTGCGCGCGCATGGAGGCAAAGAGCTGTTCGATGCGGTGCAGCCCTGCATCGATCGTGGAAAAAAAGTTGGCTTCTTCCTGCTGGATGACTTGCGCCACGCGCTCGGCGGTTTCGGCCAGGTCGGGATACGGCCGTTTCATTTGCTCTACGACCATCGGCACCAACCGATACAAAAACGGCTCTTGCACGCCGAGCTGTCGCCCGTCGAGCACGGCCCGGCGGAGCAACCGCTTGATGACGTATTTCTCCTTGTTCGGGCCGGGATAGACGTTCTCGTGAACCGCCATGGTGCAGGCCCGAATGTGATCGGTGATCCGCCGCAGCCGCCGGCCAGTTTCGGCGGCGGGGTCGTATTTCACGTGGCACACGTCGGCCGCGGCGAGCACGATCGGCCGCAGGATGTCGATGTGATAGTTCGTATCGACTCCCTGCAGCACGGCGGCAGTCCGCTCCAGTCCCATGCCGGTGTCGATGTTCTTGCTCGGCAGCGGGCGCAGATTGTTCGGCGGATTGCCGACGCGGTTGAATTGCGTGAAGACCAGGTTCCAGATCTCGACCTCGCCGCCGCTGTCGGGAGTGAAATAAATTTCGCTGCAGGGACCGCAAACGCCGTCGGGCCCGCTGCTGGGTGCGCCGGCCGGCCAGAAATTGTCGTCCTCGCCCATCCGCTTGATTTTGCTGGCGGGCAGCTTGACGTCGCGGGCCCAGATTTCGGCCGCTTCATCGTCGTCGAGATACACGGTGACCGAGAGCCGTGCCGGATCGAGCCCCAACCATTGCTTGGCCGTCAGAAACTCCCAGGCCCAGACGATCGCCTCGCGCTTGAAATAATCGCCGAAGCTGAAGTTTCCCAGCATTTCGAAGAACGTGTGGTGGTAGGCCGTGCGGCCGACATTATCGATATCGCCGGTCCGGAGGCACTTCTGACACGTCGTGGCCCGGGCGAATTCCAACTTCACCTTGCCCAAAAAATGGTCCTTGAACTGGTTCATCCCGGCGGGAGTGAACAGCACCGAAGGGTCCCAACGGGGAACCAGCACGTCGCTCGGGCGGCGGGTGCAACCCTTCGATTCGAAGAAGGCCAGATACTTTTCGCGAAGCTCGTCGGTTTTCATGGCAACTCGATCGTTCCCTCTCACGCGCCGGCACACGCCACGCCGCCGCAAGGTCTGAAAGCCGAATATGATAGTCGTTGCCGGGAAGGGGGGCCAGTCGAGCGGGTCGCGCGCTGCACCCGGCCGAACCAAGGCAGGCCGGGCGTGGGCAGGCGACCCTTCAAAAGAGGAGGGGTGCCGGCAGGCTGGTTCGCGCAAATGCGGCGCGAAGAAGAAAGAAAAGGTCGGCTGGACCGGCGTGCCTGGAGGCTAGCGACCTTGTGGCTCGGCTGGTTTTTCCGTGGCCGGCTTGTCGGCCGGGGGTGCGGCCGCCGCAGCGGGCGGAATGACCAGCACGGCCGGCTCGCGTTCGGCGCCCGTCAATCGCAAGCTCACCGGTCCGGTCTTGCCGGCGACCGCCGCGTGAAATTCCTTGGGTGTCGTCACTCGCACGCCATCGACCTGGGTGATCATCCGTTCGGGCCGCAAACCGGCCTGCCAGGCCGGACTGTTTTCGTCAACCTCGGCGGCAATCACGCAGCCCTCGGACGGAATGCGACGGGTGGCGACCAATTCCTGAAAATCGCGGGCCGTGGTCACGTAATCGACGCGCAGCCCGCGCCAGTCCGGAGCCGGCGTCGACACCACGCGGCGGCCGCGCGTGGCGTATTTGGTCAACTGCACGTTGATCGGAATCGTGCGGCCGCCCCGCTCGACCAACAGCCGAACGGTGGCATCGTGTGCTTTCTTGCCGACTTGCAACACCAAACCATCGGCGTCAAAAATCGGCTGATCATCCACCTGCGTGATGATATCGCCCGCTTCCAGTCCGTAGCGTTTGGCCGGCGTTCCTTCCACCACCTGATGAACCAACACGCCGTGCC
>DATJTR010000182.1:0-5614 GCA_035503215.1 Pirellulales bacterium | reverse complement strand
CCACGGCCGGTACGCGGCGGCTGTTGTAGCGGATTTTCACGCTGCAGGAAAATGGCGATTGCGGCGCGTCGGTCAGCCAATTGGTGTTGGCGGCGGTCAGTTCTTCGCGGGCTAGCTCGGCTTTTGAACCAACGACGACGCGGCCGCTTTCGGGCTCCAAGCGGACGACAAACCGGGGCTCCCCGAGCGCCACCCCCAATCCTTTTCGCTGGCCGATGGTGAACCGCTCCAACCCGTCGTGATGGCCGACAACCTCGCCGGTGGTGGTGACAATCGCACCGGAGGTGGCCGACGGACCAACCCGAGCGCGAATGAAGGCGGCATGGTCCCCGTCGGGAACGAAGCAGATTTCCTGGCTCTCCTTTTTGTCGGCCACGCGCAGGCCGAGCCGCTGCGCAATCTCTCGAATCTCGGGCTTCCGATAGCCGCCGACGGGCAGCAACATTCTGGCCAATAGCGAGCGGTTGATGCCGAACAGGGCGTAGGATTGGTCTTTGGCCTCGTCCACCCCGACGGCCAGGGCGGGGATGCCATCCGCCGCGGAGACAATGCGGGCGTAGTGGCCGGTGGCCACGAAATCGGCCGCGACACTGTCGGCATACTCGAATAAACGGCCGAATTTGAGCCAGGTGTTGCAGACGACGCAAGGATTTGGGGTGCGAGCGGCGGCGTATTCGGCCACGAAATAATCGATAATCCTGCCGAACTCGTCCTGGAAATCGAGCGCGTAGAACGGAATATCCAACCGATCCGCTACACGTCGAGCATCTTCGGCGTCGGAGGCGGAGCAGCAGCCTTGTTTGTGGGCTGGGCGTTCGATAATCGGCAATCGCGCACGCTGCACACCCCCCGGCCGGTCGCCCCTCGCTACCTGCGCGGACGCTCCTGCGTTGGCCTCGGCCGCCACTTCGGTTGCAGCCCCTGTGCGGCAGGTCGTGGCCGGAGCAGCGGCGGTCTCGCCATGTCGCATGAAGACGCCGATTACTTCGTGACCCGCGGCGCGCAGTAGTTCGGCGGCGACACTGCTGTCGACCCCTCCGGACATGGCTAGCACAACTCGGGCCAAGCGGTCCGCCCTTTTGTTTCGCGATTGGCTCTGCTGCTGGAAAAACGGCCGATGGAACGCCGCGTTGTGGTACGCAGGCGCTCGTTTATCATACGCGAAACAGTCGCCAGCACACCCCCCTGCCGCCCGTTCCGCGGTCCAGGGCCGCGCCGAAAGACATAGAGCGACTTATCGAAAGCCGGGTGAGAAATAGTCTCTCCGCGCGACTTCCCGTGCCTGTGTTCAGGGCCCCCGGTTGTCGCCACCTTGGCCGATTTGCGACGACTGGCGCATCAGGCTCTCAATCGTCGGCCGCCGCCGCCTCGGCCAGAGATGGTTCGTTGGCGGCCTTGTTCGTGTCGGCCGCATCGTCGGCGGTGCTTGCCGATTGCTTCTTTCGCTTGGCAAGTTGCTCGGAACTCGCGTCTTGCGACTTTTTGATCAGGATATTGGTGCGGATTTGAGCTTCGGTGGCGGTGGTCAGCCATTTCCGCGAGAAGCCGCTGCTGGGATTGGCGTCGAGTTCTGGCTCGGGCCGCACTCCTTGGCAGCCAGCCGCGCTGAGAAACAGCATCAAAAGTATGCCCCGGCTGGCGGTGCGCATCTGGCGATCTTTCGTGGCGATGGCCGGCAGCATGGGCCTCGAAAAGCAAAAGGGATTCCCGGCTATTGGTCGGAAGGGGGCGAAGGATACCTAGAAAGCGAGGAATCTGGCAACGCGAGGAGCGATCGCCCAAAGCAGGCCGTGCTACCCCAATGCAAGCGACATGGTCCCCAAATCGGGGAGGTATCTACCTGGTTTGTGGCGACACCCCAAATTCTCGCGTGCGTGCGCCAGCCCGGTGTCCCATTTCGCTCACAATCGCCTAACAAACGCAGCCTATGATGTCGGTTCTCTTGCGAGAATTCGGTGGTCCTTCTGGTGGCGGAAGTCGTTATCACCGGCGCTCGATCTCTCGTCAGCAACGACCCTGGAGTTTGGGCGGATGGCCGATCGCAACGTTCATTTCCCCTGTTCGCTCGGCTTCTATCCTGGCTTGTCGATCGCTCTTGTATCCCGTTGGGGGTGCGCGCTGCTCGTGGCCGCGATGACCGTGACCGGTTTTCTGCCCTCTGGGTGGATCTCCCCAACCCTGGCGTTTGCAGCCGACGATGCGGCGGCCGGAACGGGCAAGCAGCCAGCCGTTGACCCGGCCTTGCCCTCCTATCAGCCCGCCAAGGGAATCACGGGCCGGCTGAAATCGGTCGGTTCCGACACGATGAACAATTTGCTGGCCCTGTGGAGCGAAGGATTTCGCAAGCTTTATCCCAGCGTGCGGATTGAAATCGAAGGAAAGGGATCGGGCACGGCGCCGCCGGCACTGATTCAAGGGACCACCGATTTTGGGCCGATGAGCCGGGACATGAATCCGGACGAAATTGCTCAGTTCACTTCGACCTTCGGCTATCCCCCCGCGCAGTTGCCGGTGGCGATCGACATGTTGGCCGTGTTTGTCCATCAGGACAATCCGCTGGAGAGCCTGACGTTGGAACAACTCGACGCTTTGTATTCCGTCGGTCGCAAAAAAGGGGGCAAGGAAATCCGCACCTGGGGTGATCTTGGTCTCGGTGACGATTGGGCGAATAAGCCGGTCAGCCTTTATGGGCGCAATCCCGCGTCGGGCACCTACGTTTACTTCAAAGAGCACGTGCTGGAAAAAGGGGATTTCAAGCCCACGGTCAAACAACTGGGTGGTAGCTCGGCCGTGATCCAGGGCGTGGCCACCGACCGTTACGGGATCGGTTACAGCGGCATCGGCTATAAGACCGCCGACGTCAAAGCGCTATCTCTGGCACGGAACAAAAAGACGCCACCGGTGCCGGCCGAGTCGCAATTCGGGTACGACGGCACCTACCCCCTGTCCCGCTTCCTGTTGCTGAGCATAAACTACAAGCCCAAGTCCGAATTGACACCTTCTACGGCCGAATTCATCCGTTTTGTCTACAGCCGCGAAGGGCAAACCGACGTGATCAAAGAAGGCTTTCTGCCGGTGACTGCAAAGATCGCCGAGCGGGGGATAAAGTCGGTCGGCCTGTCGCCGGCGAAATAGCCGTCGCCAGAGGGCCGTTTCGGGCGGTCGCGCTGGCCGGGTGATCAACGCTTGCCGAGAGGAGTCGGCGAGTACGCGGGGCGAGCGGGGCGATGCCGCCCCTCGAATGGCGCGCTTTTCAGGTGATGGAACACCGCCCTCACCTGTACTTGGTCGATCGGTTTATGAACCAGCAACCCTTCACCGGACACACGCGCCGCCGGCAAACGCGGTACGCGGTGCATCTCGTCGATCGGTTGGCCCGCTGGCTGATCGCGGCCGGTGGCATTGGCACGATCGTGGCGGTCTCGCTGGTGTGCGTGTTTCTGCTGTGGGTCGTGCTGCCACTGTTCTTACCGGCGACAATCGACACGCAGAGCAGTGCCAAAATTGCCTGGTCGAGCGACGCTCCGCGGCACATCGCCCTGGACGAGGATCAATTGCTCGGCTACGCCTTGCTGGCCGACGGTTCACTCGTCTCGTTCCGGCCCGACACCGGCGAAGAGGTTGGTCGCTTGGAGTTTCTCAAGGCCGGTCCGCCGACCGCTGCGGCGTTCGATCCGGGGGACGCGCGGGGGGCATTCGGCTTTGCCGACGGCACGGTCCGTCTGGCAAATATCCAGTTCACGACCGCATTCATCGAGCCGGCCGAATTGCCCGATCGATTGCGAGCGCTGCGGGCCGGCGACGTGGCGACCTTCGACCAGGCGATGCTGACCCGCACCTCGGCAGGCCAGTTTCGGCTGCGGCGGCTGGTGGCGGAATTGGAACCACCGGTCGCGATCACTCCCTCGGCCGCTATCGAGCGGATCGATTATTCGGCTCGACCGAGCGGCGAAATGTTTTGCGTCCTCTCCGCGGACGGGCGGCTCGAGCTCCATGAGGCGCACCATCGCGAAAATCTGCTGACCGGAGAAACGATCGTCGAAACCACCGGGAGCACCTTGCCCTGGAATCCACCGGCGGGCAAAGGGACGCCCGATTACTTGCTGCTTTCCGATCAGGGTGACCATGTCTACACGGCCTGGCAGGATGGCACGCTGTTGGATTTCGGCACGCGCGACGTCGATCATCCCAAGCTCGGCGAACCGATCGATCTCGTTCCAGAAGAGGGCCAGCGGCTGACGGCACTGCGGTTCTTGCTCGGTAAGGGAACTCTGTTGGCCGGCGATTCGCTGGGGCGGGTGCGGGCGTGGTTTGGCATTCACGGCGTCGATGAAGGAACCGACGATGCCGCCCAATTGGTGATGGCCCACGCGTTCGCGGGTCCGGCCGCCGTGGGTGGCGGGGCGCCTGTGGAGGTGCGCTGCCTGACCGCGTCGGGCAATTCGCGTTTGTTCGCGGCCGGCTATTCGGATCGCTCGCTGCGGCTGTATTACCCTACGAATGAACGATTGGTTCTCGACACGTCGCTGCGGGCCGATGCCGCGCCAGAACGTCTGGCGATCGCCCCGCGTGATAATGGACTGTTGGTCTTGGCCGGCCCTGAGCTGGTTCACGCCGGGGTCGATCCGGGTTATCCGGAGGCGAACTTGCGGGCCTTGTTTTGGCCGGTGTGGTACGAAGGATCGCCGGGCCCGTCTTTGGTATGGCAGTCGGGATCGGGATCGGCCGGCTCCGAGCCGAAATTGAGCCTCGTGCCGCTGATTTTCGGCACGCTGAAGGCCACGTTTTATTCGCTGTTATTCGGCGTGCCGCTGGCGCTGGGCGCCGCGCTCTACACGAGCGAATTCATGCGTCCTCCGTTGCGAGCGAAGATCAAGCCGGCGCTGGAAATGATGGCCAGCCTGCCGAGCGTCGTGCTCGGCTTTCTGGCCGGAGCGGTGGTGGCACCCTTCGTCGAAGGAAGCATTTTGACGATCGTCTGCTCGTTTTTCACCGTCCCGACCGCACTGGTCGGCGGCGCCTATTTATGGCAGCTACTTCCTCATCGGGTGACCCTGTCCGCCGGACGCTGGCGAGTGGCCATGATGTGCTTGATGTTGCCACTCGGGGTGCTGTGGTCGATCGGCTGCGCGCCCTGGATCGAACGCACCTGGTTCGCCGGCGACATTGTCGCCTGGCTCGACGGCCAGGTAGGCGTTGGGGCGGGGGGCTGGATGTTTTTGTTGGCGCCGCTGGTAGCGCTGGTGGTCGCCTGGCTGATGCTGGAGCGCGTTCAGCCCCGGCTGCGGTGCAAGTTTGCCGATTGGCCGCGGCGCGTTTGGACCGTCGTTGATTTGTGCAGCTTCTTGGCGGGGTTGGCCGCCGTGCTCGTGATTTCCTGGTTGGGCGGAACGGTGCTCGATGCGCTTGGATTCGACCCGCGCGGCCAGGTCCCGAGTACGCTGGAGGGAACGCGGACCGCGCTGGGCATCGTGGGAACCTATGCGCCGCGGAACGCGCTGGTGGTCGGCTTTGTGATGGGATTCGCGATCATTCCGATCATTTACACGATCGCCGACGACGCCTTGTCGACCGTTCCCGATCATCTCCGCTCGGCTTCGCTGGGTGCCGGCGC
>DATJTR010000181.1:0-14254 GCA_035503215.1 Pirellulales bacterium | reverse complement strand
TCGGGGCGGCCTGCTTCGGGGTGCGGACGTCGCAAGATTTCGAGAATCCCGAAGCACTGCGGCCAGTGATGTCGGTCAAAACCCGCGTGGCCCAAGTCCGCGACGTGCCGGCCGGGAAGACGATCGGCTACGGCGGACTGTTCACGACCCAGCGGGATAGCCGCATCGCCTCGCTGCCGGCCGGATTTGGCGAAGGCTATCCGCGGGCCTTGTTCAATAAGGGCGAGGTGTTGATCCACGGCCGCCGGTGTCCGGTGGTGGGCCGGGTGTCGCTAAACATTCTCACGGTCGATGTGACCGACCTCGAAACCCCGGTCCGCTGGGGAGACGAAGTCGTATTGGTAGGCCGCCAAGGGGAGGACGAGATCACGTTCGAGCATTTGGCCGACAAGTTCGCCAGCGTGCACACCGAAATCAACCTCATGGCCGGCAGCATGAACGACGTGGAATACGTCTGAGGGACCGCTCGGCGGCCGGTTTCCGGCATCGTCTTTGGTAGCCCATCGGGCACCTGCTATAACCATAGAAGGTTGGGACCGACGTGGGCTGTGGCCCCGCGGATTCGGACGTGCTCACGAGCGGTGGGGCGCCTACGCGCCACGCTGCCGGCCCGACCGCGGATATAGAAATCCCCAGACGACAGGTGGATCATGTCACGGCTCTGGACTGCTCAGCGCTCTGCGGCAAGCCCGCGATGCGCAGCCCGATGGTCCGAAGCCCACGGCGATCGATTCCTGGGTCGATATCGTGGGAGCGTTTTCCGCTGCCTGGCACCGCGGAGAGCTCAGCGCGATGTACGGAGATGGAGAGGGGAATGAGGTCTCACTTCGCCGCGCCGTGCTTGGGGCGCAAGGAGGGATGGGAGGCGGCTTTGCGGTGCCACCGCCCGTGGCCGCCGGCGCGGTCGAGGCAGCTCCCGAGATGTTTAGGGTTCAGCCTCCCGGCGGGGGAAAACCGGTGCGGATACAGCTCGTTCCCGTCGAGGAAGGCCAGGCAGGAAATGCACCGGAGCAGCCAGCCGCGCCACCTGCGAAATGACGACGGCACCGGCGGGCTGCACAGCCAACGGGGCAGCAACGGCTGCCCAACGCCCCGGCAAAAGCCACCGGTCCTGATCCGCCGACACACGGGCAGACCAGGACCGGATCGGGCAAAGACCGGATCCACCGCCTGGGGCTAGAGTGCAGGCGGCTTGTCGATGGATCAGTAATACTCGGGCACGAACGTCTGGTCCTCCATCGGCGGCCGGACGTAATTGGTCCCCGGCGGCCGCGGAGGCAGCTCGGTCGGCGTGGGGGTCAAATCCTTGTAGGGCACCATGCTCAAAAAGTGCCGGATGCAGTTCAGCCGAGCACATTTCTTGTTGTCGGCCTTGACCACGCGCCAAGGCGATTGCTTGGTGTCGGTGTGGGCGAACATGGCGTCTTTGGCCTTGGAATACTCTTCCCAGCGGGAACGCGATTCGAGGTCCATGGGGCTGAGCTTCCAACTCCGCGTCGGATCGCTCATGCGGCTTTGAAATCGCCGCTCCTGCTCTTCGTCGCTGACCGAAAACCAGTATTTGATCAGGATGATCCCCGAGCGAATCAACATCTGCTCGAACTCGGGGCAACTGCGGAGAAACTCCTGGTAGTCGAGCGGGGTGCAGAAACCCATCACGTGTTCCACGCCGGCCCGGTTGTACCAACTGCGGTCGAAGAGGACGATCTCGCCGGCCGAAGGGAGGTGTGCCACGTAGCGCTGATAATACCAGCTCGTGCGTTCCTTTTCGGTCGGCGTGCCGAGAGCCACGACTCGGCAAATACGGGGGTTCATGCACTCGGTGATCCGTTTGATCACGCCCCCTTTGCCGGCCGCGTCACGCCCTTCGAACAGGACCACGATCTTCAAGCCCTCGTGTTTGACCCATTCTTGGAGCTTGACCAGCTCGATCTGCATTTTGGCTAGTTCTTCCATGAAGACCTTGTTCGAGATCTTATGGCACTGGGCCTTCAGGTCGCCGTGGTGAATCCCGAGTGCGTGACCATCGGTCTCGTCAGCGGTCGATTCGCCCACGAGAAGCTCGCCATTCCCCTCCTTGAGCTTCTTCTTGTCCTTTTTCTTCTTCTTGGTTTTCACGACATCTCCCTAGAGCGCAGATTGCAAACAGCGAAATATGGGTCTCGTCCGAGCGGCCGATGCTCGGACTAAAGCAAGGAGACGCTGATAGGCAAATCCTGCGCCTCTTGGCTCAGGTCTAGCTCCAACATCGAAAAAAGCGGGGCAAAATCGGCCGTTTTCAGGGAAAAACCGCCAACGATCGTCTGACGGCAAAGAATCTCCAACCCCGTGCGGATGCGCGCAGGAAGGGCGGCCGATGCTAAGCCGCTGCTCGCTCGTGCCGCTCGGCCAGACGATTGCCATGCCGCCTTGAGCGACGATTGCCGAAGTGCGAAGGCGAGGCGACGCGGCGCAGCGACACTTCTGAGTCGCGACCAAAGTTCCTAATGGCCGAGATGCGAACCAAAAAATCGGGCAACTTCGGTAAACGTTTCCCGCGATTCAGGGGCATCGGGCAAAGACAAATAGAACCCGTGCGGCATCCCTTCGAACACGTGCAAATCGGCTTCGATTCCCGCCGCACGCAGTTTCCGATGCACCCGGACCGTGGCGCTAAGCAACATGTCGCGCGTGCCGGCGATGAGAATCGTCGGCGGGAAGCCGGCAAAGTCGCCGTTGACCGGCGACAGCCCGGGATCGGCCAGATCGCGGCCGCCGGCGTACAGGCGGGCGGCGGCGCCAAGGACGAAATCGTAATGCACGATGACCTGGTCGATATCTTCATTCGTGAACAACGTGTCGCCGACTTCGGCCAGATCGGCCCAAGGCGTTCCCAAGCCCAACACGGCTGGCATGGGCGTTTTTTCGGCCAACGCCCGTTGCAGCATCGCCGCAGCCAGTCCGCCGCCGGCCGAAGTGCCAAATACGCCCAGGTCGGCGGGCTTGTGGGTTTTGGCGATCGACTGATAGACGGCCACGGCGTCGTCGAGGGCGGCGGGGAAGGGATGGTCGGGAGGCATGCGATAATCGACCGAGAGCACCTTGGTCTTGCCATAATGGGCCAGCAAGACGGCTTCGGCGGCACCGATTTCGCCCGGGCTGAACACATAGGCCCCGCCGTGCAAGTGCAGCACGAGCTGATCGCGATGACTTTCGGGCAGGCCCTCGGGCGTGACCATATAGCACTTCACGCCGGCCACGGTCTGCGGTTCGAGCTTCACCGGGCACAGACGACGAACGTCGATAAGCTGCTGCCCCCGAGCGGCGACTTGCAGCGCCACCAGCGCCCGCCACTCGTCGGCCGTTTGCGGTACGACCTTGGTCAAAGGGGGCGTCGGGTGAGCGAACCACTGCTGCATCGCCGGGCTAATCGTGCGCGGAATCGGAATGGTGCGTCCCGGAGTGGGACGGCCGGCGGTGAAGTCGGGGGCCGAAGCTGGAACTGCGGCTGGCGAAGAAGCGGACGGCTGATCCTTGGCCAGCGACGTTGCCAAGGAAGCGGCGGATGTTGCCATGACGAAACCCCACAAAGCGGTTCTGCGCATCGTGAAACCACCTCAAAGATAATCGGGGCCGGGAGCCCCGGACAAGCCAGCGGCGTACCCGAGCGGACGGAAGAAATGCCGGGCCTGGCGGATCGCCAAGTTTCGGGCATCATAGCCGTCGGCGCGCCCGTTGCAATCAAGCGGCCGGCCCAATTCCGAGATCGCTTTGCTCCGCCCCATTTTGGTGGCGGCACACGATAGCTCGGCGCGCCCGAATTCAAGCACCAGCGGCCGCTTCCAGGGCATCGCACGCCACGGCCACCCCGTCTTCCGCACGGATACGGGCACCGATTGCCGCAGCGCGCGCGGCGTAAGCGGGGTCGGCGAGCAGGCGGTCGAGTTCGGCGGCAGCCCGGCCGGCAGTGTAGCGGCGGCGGGACACGACGCGGGCGACCCCCAGCCGCGTGACACGCGCGGCGTTGTCGGGCTGATCGTAGGAATAGGGCATCACTAGCATCGGACGGCCGGCCCGCAAGGCCTGAGTGGTCGTGCCAATGCCGCCGTGGTGAACGACGGCCGCGGCTCGCGGGAAGAGTTCGGAAAACGGGGCATAGGAGCAGGCGATGACGCCCGAGGAGAGAGACGCGGGAAGATGCTGCTCAACCCGGCCCGTGAGCAACACCGCCCGACGTCCCAGAGCACGGGCCGCCGCGACGCTGTCGACGAAAAAGCGGCCAGCGTCGAGCACGGCCGCCGAGCCTAGCGTGAAGACGACTGGCGGCGACCCATTGTCCAGAAAACGCGACAGTTCGGCCGGCATGCCCGCCGCCGAGCGGTCGTAGAGCGGAAAGCCGGTGACAACGGTTTGCCGCGGCCAGTCAGGCTGCGGTCTGCCCAGCAGGGGTGAAAACAGGGCCAAGATAAGCCGCGGCGAATGCGCTCCATCGAAAAGCGGATCGGCGGTCGGTGGCAAACCGATTTCCCGCCGCAGCCGGTGCCAGGGCTCGCTCCAGGGCCGCACATGCCGCTTGCCCCAGAGCAGGGCCAATCGAAAGAACCGCGGCCCCAGAAAGCGCATCCGCGAAAGGTTGGGAGCCACCGAGACCAGCGGAGGATCGAAAACGGAAAAAAAGCTCATCGGAAACAAATGGGACGACGCCCAGCGAATCCCTGTTTTCTCGGCGACGAGCCGCGTGCCGAACGTGAGCGGATGCGCCAACAGAAAGTCGGCACCGGCGGCCGCCCGCAGCGTATCTTCGAAACTCTGCCTCACCAGGGGCATCATGAATTCGCAAATCAATCGTTTGGGACCTCGCCGCATCTCCAAGAAGCGCTCGACGAACGCCGCTTCATCCTCCGCGGCCGGCCAATCGGGGCGGAGGGGCCGAAAGCCGAGCCCGAGGCTCTCGATCGGCCGGCGATACGCCTCGCTGGTGGCAACGATTGCCTCGTGGCCGCGGCGCGCCAGCCCCAGCCCGATGGCGATGGTCGGGTGCAAGTCTCCCAAAGAACCGAAGGTGGTGAGAACGAAGCGTGACATGAAACGGGGTTGGGAGTCGGATCGAGCGCGCCGCCGGGTCCGATTTCCAAGCAATGCAACTAGCAGGTCAGGAGCCGATGGCGACGGAGATCATCGAGTGTCCCGACGGAAGCCAACTGGATCCGCCAGAACGAACTCTGTTATACCGTCGCCGGGGGAAAATCGCGTCAGAATGACGCGATGCATAAGCCCGTTGCGGCCAAAGCGGAAAGGACTGCCGCAAACCGCAAAAGCCCGAACACCACCGAATCTCGGCAGCAGGGGCAGACTGCTGGTCAAGAACGATGGTGTCGGGCTATGCATTTCCGCATATCTATTTCGAGCTTTGCTCGTGGTGAGCCAATTCTTCGATCAACCTCACGGCGTCGTGCTGATGAGCCCGAGCGACTTTCAATCCTTCGTCAATCACCGCCTGAAGATCGGGCGAGGCGTACTGACGCAGGACTTCTTCGGTGGCAATCAGGTGCTGATGCATTGCAATCTGAGTGCCGACGAACGCCATATCGCGCTCGTGCGCGTTCTTTTGCTCCCATTCCTTTTCCGTCGAATTCAAGCATTGTTGGCCGATCTGCCGCATCACGGCCGCGTAATTGAGGCCCATTTGGTCGTTCGTACCAGGCTGTGCGGTGCCCCCCACGTTCACGTCGACAAAGGGCGCCACGACTTCCACTCCCCCTTGCCGGGCGCCAGGAGTCGCGGCAGCAGCCGGAGCCGCCGCCGGCATGCGACTGGCGAAGCGTTCCAGTTTCGGCAGGCCTTGGGAATGATCGTGCTGGAGCTTCTCCGCGAAATCGCGGACTTGCTTATTCTCGGTTTTGGAGGCCGCGAAGTGGGCCAGGGCCGTTTCGTTCTGGTTACAAGCCACCAACCAATCGGCGATTTGCTGATCGCGGCGCTGGACCGGCGTCGTCGCTTCGCCGACGGGTCGATTTACCGTGAAGCGTCCCCGTTCTGTAGTCGCCGGCGCGCCGGGGCGCGGGACCGGATCGGCGGCGCGGCTCAAGGTGCTAGAAAGGATCATCACCATGTAGGTAACGAGCGCGCAAGCGATATAGCGGCAAAAGGATTCCATGTTGCATCTCCTCCATAAAACGAACAACGTTTCGTCGCCATGCCGCCTCTGGCATGGCCCTCTCGCTCGGACTGCTTGCTGGTCGATGAACTGCCCCGGGCAGCTAGCTGCCGCGACGGGCGCGCGTGGCCGCCGCCTTCCGAGCCGACGCCTTGCGGGATTTCGCCGGTCGCGAGGCCGATGCTTGCCCTCCGAGCCGCCCCCCTTTTTCTGCCGGGGCCAAGTTCTCGGCTTTGCCCCTCCCCGAGCCACCCTTCTTGCCTCCCCCGGTCATGGCGTTCACGGTGGCCCAAGCACGGGCTTTAGCCGTCTTGGCGCTATCGCCACGGTGCTCGTATCCCTCGGCGATCTTCTCGGCTTGGCGGATTTGTTTATCGGTGTACTTGGATTTATCGCCGCGCGGCATGTCGGCACCTTCAAGACGAAGAAATGGTCGTCGGGAATTGCAGCAACATCGGTTTCGAAAAAAGCACTTCCCGTGCCGAGAGACCGCGAAGGGGCCAGAACGTGCGCAGCGAGCGTGTCGAAGGTGGGCCGCCAGCCGGCGGCCACCAGAGAGGGCGAACCAGAGTGAATCGCCTGATTTCTTCGCAAAAACAGGCCTATGGCCGATGGCCACGGGGGGGCCACGCCGATGGCAGGCCCCGATCGTTCAGATCGCCCGATTCTCACTCGATTGGCAAACTAGACAGGATTCGTCGCCCGTGCCGAGCGGTGCCCGGCTGACCAATCTGCCTGCTTTCAGAACAGCGCAGTCTGCGGTCCTTCGGGCGGCGGGTTTTTGCGATAGAACCGGGCCGGATTGGTGAAGTACATGTCAAGCTAATCATTTGGAAACCAAGCGGAGACAAAACCAGCCAGAGGGCCGAGACCTGCCGCTGGCGGAGCACTATAATGATTATTAATCCTGGCCGAGGGGGCAGGCAGAGTCGTTTCGGCAATAAAGGCGCAGGAAAAAAACGAGCAAGTTGGCGGAACCATCACATGGAAAGCGGTGTTTGATCCCAGGGCAGGGGGCTCACCCTGAGTGAAGGGCTGCGCCGATTCCCATCCCGTGCAGCTCCCGGCATTGTCGCTGGGAGGTGCCGGTTGGTGGCAGCCTACGCAAGCGTTCTGGACGGCGGCGGGCAGTCGGGGGGGACGACGGGAATCGTTGAAAGCGGGGGGCACGACCCCACGCGGGCAATCGCGTAGCATCAGAGAAAGCATCGAGGCATCCATCGCATGGGCACTCGTCTCTACAACGCGGTCGTCGTGGTCTTTTGGATGGCCACGATGAGTTGGCTCCTCGTCGACAAGCTTTGGCCAACCCTGCGGGTCGGTAATCCGCCCGATTATCACAGCATCGTCCGCGCCGAAACCGAGACCGAAGGCGCGGACTCTTGGGCGATCTACTGGAACGATCGGCTGGCAGGGTGGTCGTTGGGCAAATTGGTGCAGCGCGACACGCAAATGCGCGAATTGCACAATCGCTTGTTCATTGCCGACTTGCCTTTGGATCAAATGGTGCCCCACTGGTTGGGCGGCGTCATCAAACCGATTTTGAATCGCAGCGGCCCGGTCGACATGGAAATGAGCGGCTGGCTCGACATCGATCCGTTGGATCGGATCGTTGGCTTCACCTCGAGCATGCGCCTGGCCGGCATCCGCGATGCGGTGACCGTCAACGGAATCGTGTCGGGCAACCATTTGAAATTGACGGCCAAATCGGGCGAGATCCCCTTGGATGCCGAGGTTCCCTTGGCGGCCGACGCCCTGGTGGGCGACGGGATTTCACCTCAGGGGTATTTGCCGGGCTTGTATCAGGGGCAAACCTGGTCGGTTTGCACGTACAGCCTGTTTCATCCCGCTACCAATCCGATTGAAATCATCCAAGCCCGGGTCGAACAGCACGAGCCGATCGTTTGGGACGGGGCCAGCGTCAAATGCTGGGTTGTCCAGTATTTCGGAGACGCCGGAACCGAAATGTCCAGCGAGCCGCGGGCAAAGATTTGGGTGCGTGACGACGGACACGACACCGGCCTGGTCCTCCAGCAAGAGATCTCGCTGCTTGGTTCGAAGTTGCGATTCACGCGCATGAATGCTGCGGTGGGCGACCTGGTGCGAGACACGGTCAAACCGTTCGGCAAAGAAGAGATACCCTCCGACACGGCTCGAAAGCTGCTGCAATTGATTGGCACCTGACGTGCCCCGCCGCGGGTTCGCTTGGCCATGCGAGCGTGAGCCTGCTTGCCGCCGAGCACGCGATTCGGCCGGCGCTTAGGGCGGCGGGCAGTGACTTCGAACTCAGGTAGATTCAGTCTGTTGGCGAGAGTTTTTGTCGGCGGTCCATGATTCAATTCGACAATGTCACACGTGCCTACGGCTCCAAACTGGCCGTTGCCGGTCTGAACCTGGACATTCCCGGGGGGGAATTATTCGCCCTGCTGGGCCCGAACGGTGCCGGCAAGACAACCAGCATCAAGATGCTCGTCGGCCTCTTGCGCCCCACTTCGGGGACAGTCCGGGTCTGTGGTTACGACGTCGTTCGCGAAAACCAGCACGCCAGCCGCTTGCTGGGTTACGTACCCGACGTGCCGTATCTTTACGATAAACTGACCGGCCGTGAGTTCCTGGAATTCATCGCTGACATGTATGGGCTCGATCCGGAACAATCGATCCGCCAGTTGGTGCGGGCGATCAGCGATTTCGAGTTGACCGATTTCGTCGACGAGCTGACCGAGACCTATTCGCACGGAATGCGGCAACGGCTGACGTTTGCCGCGGCGCTGCTGCACCAGCCCACGGTGCTCGTGATCGACGAGCCGATGGTCGGGCTCGACCCGCGCAGCGCACGGGTGGTCAAAGATTTGCTGCAGACCAAAGCCCGCGAGGGCATGACCATATTCATGTCGACCCACCTGTTGAGCGTGGCGGAGGAAATCGCCCATCGCGTGGCGATCGTCGATCATGGCCGGCTGCGGTTTCTGGGGACGGTCGATCAGTTGCGCGGCGAGTTGGCGGTGACCCACACTTCGCTGGAACACCTCTATCTCAGCCTGACGGCCACGCCGGGAGAAATCTTGGAAGGGCCAGGACCGGTCAACCCGGCGGATGCGTCGGAACCGCAAAGCCCGGCCCGATTTGGCAATCCCTGACTTCCTGCAAGCGGCCGGATCCGATGACGCCGAACATCAACGTCGCCGACCCGAGCGAGACGCCCGAAGAGCGTTCGCTGGCCAATGCCCTGACGCTGGAAGGGGAAGCGCGAGCATTCTGGCGGATGCGCTGGCGGATGGTCCGGCACGCTTTGGGGCAATCGCTGGCCACGGCGCGGCTGCGCATGTCGCTCGTCGTATTCTTGAGCGTCTTCTTTTGGGTCGGATTGTTCGCGCTGTTCCTGGAAGCGTTTCGCTTCATGAACATATCGATCGGCCACACGGCGACCTACGGGATCATCGTGCAAACGATCTACAGCGTATTTTTCGCTTCGCTCATGGTGATGCTCATTCTCTCAGCCGGCATCATCATTTACAGCGGACTCTATTGTTCGGCGGAGGCCGCGTTCTTGCTGACGATGCCGATCCGCGCCGAGCGCATCGTGCAACACAAGTTTCAGGAGGCGATTGCCTTTTCAAGTTGGGGATTTCTGCTCTTGGGAACGCCCATGTTGGTGGCCTACGGCGTGGAATCGCGGGCCCCCTGGTACTATTTCGTGCTGTTGCTCCCCTTCATGCTGACGTTCGTTTACATTCCGGGCAGCATTGGAGCGATTCTGTGCCTGGTGCTGGTCTATCGCATGCCCAGGCTGCGGCAACACTGGCTGGTGGCGATCGGATCGACGACGGCGATTGGGCTGTTGGTGGCCGCCTGGGCATCGCTGAGCGGAGGGGAAAACGACCTGTTGACGCCCCCTTGGTTTTTGAAAGTCCTCTCGCGGCTCCAGTTCAGTCAGTATCGGCTGCTGCCAAGTTGGTGGCTGAGCACCGGTTTGTTGCAGGCCGCCAGTAAGAACCCGGCTCCCAAGCTCGATTATCAGCCTTCGTGGGCCCAAAGCCTGCTCTTTTTGTCGCTGCTGGTGGCCAACGCGCTGTTCGCCCATTTGCTGACGATGTGGACCGGATCGCGGTTGTATCGGGCCGGATACAGCGCGCTCCATACGCAGCACACCGTGCGGAAGCGGCACAAACAATTCTGGCTCGACGAAGTCTTGGAGCGGTCGCTGCTGTTTCTCGATCCGCCGATGCGATACCTGATTCTCAAAGACTTGCGGGTGTTTCGCCGCGATCCGGTGCAATGGTCGCAGTTCCTGATCTTCTTCGGCTTGCTGACCTTGTATTTCGTCAACATCCACCGCTTCAGCTACGAGGTGAACTACATCGCCTGGGTCAACATCATCAGCTTCCTGAACCTGGCAGTCGTGGGACTGATTCTCTCGACCTTCACCACGCGCTTCATCTTTCCGATGATCAGCCTGGAAGGGCGGAGATTCTGGATTCTCGGTCTGTTGCCGGTAAAACGCGATGCGATTCTGTGGAGCAAGTTCCTGTTTGCCGCCATGATCTCGCTCATTCCCTGCTCGCTCCTGATCCTGCTCAGCGACGCCATGCTGCAGATTACTTGGATGGTGATCGCCGTCCACCAACTGGTGTGCGTGATTCTCTGCGTCGGGCTCTCGGGAATCGCCGTGGGGCTGGGGGCGACGATCCCAGACTTGCGGGAACAAAGCCCATCGAAAATCGCGGCCGGCTTCGGCGGCACGCTCAACCTGGTGCTGAGCGCGATTTACATTTTGTTGGTCGTCCTGCTCACCGCACTGCCGTGCCATTTCTTCCTGGTATGGCGCGAAAGCTCGTGGGCCGCTACCTGGCTGGCCGCGCTTCTGTTGGGAACGCTGCTCTCCTTGGGCATCGGTGTGGCGGCGACGCTCGTGCCGATGCGAATGGGATTGGCCGCCTTCCGCAAGCTGGAAACCTGAGCGGCCGGGCATCTCGCGGCGGCGGCGTGCCAGTCGGCCAGCGAGGGAGATTCCGTAATCCTCCGTCCGCTTCCCCTGTGGCAATAGGTCAGCAGTTGCACATTGGCAACACGGCCGTGGCGGACCCGCAACGCGGCCGGGTCTCGAAGTGGACACCTGGCCCTGTGCGCTCGGCGCGCAACTCGGGCTCTGCCAACCCCTTGGCCCACGAGCGAGGCCGGCCGCCCTTTTCCGGGGACTCGGATTTGCCAAGAATTGAAGACCTTTCTGCACTCACTTCTCACATCCAGTTCTTTCCGGTGGTAACGCTCATGCACGTGCGCGGAATCTCCGCCATTTCGGCCGAGCCGATCCTGGGGTTGGTGCGGGCTCATGCCCGTCGGACGGTGTTGGGCCGACTTGGCGTCGTTTATGAAATCATTCCGTCTCCCTCGACGCGACCCGCTTCCGAGACGAACATGCCGCCGCTGGCGGTGCCGGCCTGCCGCGAAGTAGTACCGAATCGTGTTTTGGTCCGAGGACCGGAGCACGTCGTGATCGGCGAGTTTGGCGCCAAGCCGAACGCGATGGTCCCGCTGGGGGAAGCTCTTTACATGGATAGTATCATCGAGGGTGGCGTTGACGGCGAGGCGCTGCCGGTGACCCTCGATCGCGGCGTGGCGCTGAATATGCAGGCTCACATGCCCGGTGAGTTGGTGAACTTGCAGGGCTGAAACGCCGAGGCTGCGGATACTACGCCGATCGGCGTGGCCGAGCGAATCGTGTCACCAACGATCGGGCGATTGAGATCTGAACGCGGAGCGAACCGATGACTCCTTCTCTGCGGCCGATCTGGGTGCTGGCCGGCGGGCTGTTGTTGCTGGCCGGTTGCGGGCGGGGCAAGGGCGAGCCCCATCCCGTCGCGCAGAACGAACCGATCAGCGGCGAAGGCATACCCCCCGGTCAGCCCGGGGTGCCGATCTCGCCGCCGGCCGGGATGGCGGTTCTACCCCCAGGCGCTGCCACGAACGCGCAGCCGGTCGCCGTGCCCCCCGGAACGTTGGCGGCGAGCCGGCGGCGGTCGCCCTTCGTCGAGTGGACCATGCAGCAGACCGCGCTCGACTCACTGACGCGGATCGGCCAGCCGGCGGTGCCGGCGCTGGTCGGACTGCTGGACGATTCCAACACTCACGTGCGCACTGAAGCGGTGATTGCCCTCAGCCGGATCGGCCCCGAGGCGCAAAGCGCGCTGCCCAGGCTGATCGCCCTGGTCGAGTCCGATCCGGATGCCGAAGTGCGGAAGAACGCGGTGCGCGCGATCGGGCAAATCGGTCCGGCGGCCGCGGCCGCGGTGCCGGTGTTGATCGATCAGTTGAAGGCCGGCCCGAGCTCGCCGGGGGCCATCGAGCGGCGCACTCACCGCCTGCCCCCGGAAGAACCGAAAGGGAGCGAAGAACAGAAGAACCTCGAAGAGCAGAAGAGCGAGGACTTTCGGCTGCCGAAAGATCCGGACGACGCGCCCGGCGACGGCGCTGCCGGCGACCCATCGAGCAGCGAACCGGCCGAAGCACGCTGACTGAAGTGTCCTGCGCTGCGACCGCAGCGCACGATGTTCACGAATGGCCGAGCGCCAACGCTTCGCTGCGCCGCAGTTGGCCGCAAGCGGCGTTGATCTTGTCCCCCTTGCGCTCGCGGACTTGCACGTTCACATGCCCGGCGCGGAGCAGCGACACGAAGCGCTCGACGACCTGCGGGGCTGGCGTTTGGTAGGGCAAGCCGGCCACCGGATTGTAAGGTATGACGTTCAGCAGGGCGGTGCGGCCGGCCAGCAGCGCCGCCAGCGCCCGGGCGTGACACGGCTCGTCGTTCAGACCGGCCAGAAGTACATACTCGAACGTCAGCCGACGACCCGAGGCGGCAAAGTATTCGTCGGCGGCGGAGAGGATTTCGGCCAGACCGATGTTTTCGTTCACCGGCACGAGGCGGTTGCGCATAGCGTCGTCGGGCGCGTGCAGCGAGACGGCGAGATGGTAGCGGCAGCCCTCGGCCGCCAGGCGGCGCATGGCTTTGGGAATGCCGACCGTCGAAATCGTGATGCGGCGAGCACTGATCGCCAGGCCGTCGTCGGCGGTCGCTTCGCCGAGAGCGGCCAACAGCCGGTCGACGTTCGCCAGCGGCTCGCCCATGCCCATCACGACGACGTGGCTCAGCCGTTCGTCCTCGGGCAGCAGGCGGTCGAGCAACAGCATCTGCTCGACGATTTCTCCGGCCGAGAGATTACGAATGACGCCGTCCAAGCCGCTGGCACAAAAGACGCATCCCATCGCGCAACCAACCTGCGTGCTGATGCAAATCGTTCGCCGCGTTCCATCGCGTAATAGCACGCATTCGATTTGCTGCCCGTCGGCCAAGCGAAGTAACAGTTTCTCGGTGCCATCATCGGTGGTGTGCCGGCGGGCGATTTCGCAGGTCCAAAGGCGAAAATCGGCCGCCAACGCCTCGCGCAAGGCTGCCGGCAGATCGGTCATGTCGGCCAGCGAGCGGGCGCGGCCGGCAAACAGCCAGCGACGCACCTGCGCGGCACGATAGGCCGGCTGGCCATGGGCCGCCAGCCATTCGGCGAGCGCCGTCGAGTTGGGTTCCAGCAAGTGATGCATAAGCACCCAATTCTACGGTGAGCCGGCTGCCGACGGAAATGGTGGGCGGAGCGTGAAAAGAGCGCGAATGGCGTCTATTCGCCCAGATATGCCTGCTGCACGCGGGAGTCGGAAAGCAGCGCGGCCGCGGTGTCGCTGATCGTGATCGAGCCGGTTTCCATCACGTAGCCACGCTGGGCCAGCCGCAACGCGAGCCGGGCATTTTGCTCGACCAGCAGAATCGCCATCCCTTGCCGGTTCAGCTCGGCCAGCACCTCAAAGATTTTCAGCACGACCAGGGGAGCCAAGCCGAGCGAGGGTTCGTCCAAGAGCAGCAGCTTGGGCCGGCCCATCAATGCCCGGGCGACCGCCAACATTTGCTGTTCGCCCCCCGAGAGCGTTCCGCCCAGCTGCGTCTGCCGCTGGCGTAGGATGGGGAACAGGTCGAGGACGCGCTTGGTGTCGTCATGGATGGCCGCCTTGTCGCGCCGCGTGTAGGCACCCAGGGCCAGATTCTCGCCCACGGTCAAGCGGGGAAAAATCTTG
>DATJTR010000180.1:0-4293 GCA_035503215.1 Pirellulales bacterium | reverse complement strand
CACGCCACGAGCAGCGGAACGCGAATGCCGCCTTCGAAGGTCTCTGCCTTGGAGCCGCGGAGCGGGAAGTTCCGTGAACCATTGACGCCGTCGCGGGTGGTCGGCCCGCCATTGTCGTTGGTAAAGATGATGAGGGTGTTGTCCAAAGCGCCAATTTCCTCGAGCTCCTTCAGCACCTGGCCGATCGCCAGATCCACCGCAAAGAGTTCAGCCGCATAAGTGCGTCGCGGCCCCGGTTCCATTTTTTGGAATGGCGCCAAGTGGTTGGGAGTTGCCTGCAGGGGGCTATGGACGGCATTAAAGGCGAGGAAGAGAAAGAACGGCTTGTCCGAGCCCTGCTGGGCTCGGACGAAGGCCGCCGCCTCGTCCCCAAAGGCGTCGGTGAGATGGCGCGTTTCCTGGAGCGGTTCTCGGTTGCGGAAGATCGCAGCGGCATGTTTGCCCTTGCCATTTCGGGCGGGCAAATAAACGTGGCCGCCGGCCAGGAAACCAAAGAACTGGTCGAAGCCGCGATCGAGCGGAGTAAGGCCGGCCCTTTCGCCAAGGTGCCATTTCCCGACCATGCCCGAGACATATCCGGCCGCCTTGAGCCGGTCGGGGAGAGTCACCACCGCGGGGGGCAACGGCCGTCCGTTGTCCTCGCAGCCGACACACTGCGGATACTTGCCGCACAGGAGCGCTGCGCGCGTCGGCGCACAAAACGCGGCGTTGGCGTAGGCGTCGGTGAAGCGCACGCCCTTGGAGGCAATGCGGTCGATGTTCGGCGTCGGGATGTCCGTGCAGCCTTGCGGGCCGATGTCGGCGTAGCCCATGTCATCCGTCAAGATCAACAGGATGTTCGGCTTGGACGTCGTTTTCACCTGCTCGCTGGCGTGAAGCCCGCCGAGACCACCCAACAGCAAAACGACGGTGACGGCGAAAAGTCGCATCGAATGGATCATTTCGTAACCTCGCGGGCAAACTGCGTTTCCATCGATCGTACCCAGTGAGCCGATGAAAAGGCGGGGAGCCGCAAAGGCGTTTCGACCGTGCTCGGCCACGGCTTTCTTATCTTGATGCCCATGAAATCTGAAGGCAATCTTCCATTGAACGAGCCGTTCGAGGCGCTCGCCCCACGCTTAAACCCCACATTAAACCCCCCAATGCGAATTCGGTGTCGCTTCATGTTTGCTGCCGTACAAGAATGAAGCGAGCCGCTTGGCGCACCACGACTTGCACCGAATCATCACCGCGGTTTGCTTCCAATCTTGGTGAGTGCAGCAAAACGAATTCTGCTGGCACGCTCGATACCTCCTCCGGCCGCTTAACGCGATGTTTAGGGCGCTAAACAGGGCGTGAACGGTCTCATTCCGTACCAAGCGGGTCGGTGCGGCTTCCTTTCGGGCCTCAGGTGAGGTCGTGATCGAGATCAAGCAACCACGGGCCACCGCAGGCGTAGAAGAGCGGCGGACTGCCCTGGTTCCCATCGCGGTCGCCGCCTGCCGCTCCCTCGTGGGTGGCCTGCTCGAGCGCTATGCGTAGCGGAAGTCTGACTGAGGACCGGGTCGACCTACGAAGCCTTCTCCTGCTTCGGCTTGTCCTGCGAAGCCCGCTTGGGGAACAGCGGTTCGATTCCTAACTTGCGACAATCCTTGTCCACGGCGGCGCTCCAGGCGTCATAAAGATCGCGAAGTTCGGCGAGCTTCTGGGGATTCTCCGATGCCAAGTCCTTCTTCTCGCCGATGTCTTCGGCCAGGTTGAACAGCATGTCGCGGGCCGGGGCGTGCTGAGGAGCGGGATCTTGGGCTGCCTCGGTGGAATGGACGAACTTCCAGTCGCCTTTGCGGGCGGCGTAGTTATTGCCCATGGTGCACGATCGCCAGTACAGCACTTCGTGGGGCGCGCCGCTTTCCTTACCTGCGACGTAGGGCAAGAAATCGACCCCTTCGATATCCGCGTGGTCCGCGCCGGCAGCGGCCAGGGCGGTGGCCGCAAGGTCCATGGTGATGACGGGCTGGCGGTACACCGCGCCCGGCGCCAGCTTGCCGGGCCAGGCGACGAGCAACGGGACGCGAATGCCCCCCTCGAACGTCTCGCGCTTGGAGCCGCGTAGCGGAAAGTTCCGCGAGCCGTTGGTGATATTGGGGGCGGTCGGCCCACCGTTGTCGTTGGTGAAGATGATGAGGGTGTTGTCCAGCGCGCCCGTTTCCTCGAGCTCTTTCAGCACCTGGCCGATCGCCTCATCCATCGCGGAGACCATGGCCGCATACTTGCGTCGCGGGCCGGGCTCGATCTTGTCGAAGGGGGCGAGGTACTTTGGGGTTGCCTGCAGAGGTGCATGGACGGCATTAAAGGCGAGGTAGAGAAAGAACGGCCTGTCCGATCCCTGCTGGGCACGGATGAAGGCAGCCGCCTCGTCCCGGAAGGCATCGGTGAGATAGCGAGTTTCCTCGACCGGTTCGCGGTTGCGGAGAATCGGAGCGGCATATTCGCCCTCCGCGTTTCGGGTGGGCAGATAGACGTGGCCGCCGCCCAGAAAGCCAAAGAACTGGTCGAAGCCGCGATCGAGCGGAGTGAGGCCGGGCGCATGACCTAGATGCCATTTGCCGACCATAGCGGTGACGTAACCCGCCGCCTTGAGTCGCTGAGGCAGAGTCACCACTGCGGCGGGCAACGGCCGGGAGTTGTCTTCACAGCCGACGCGCTGTTGGTACCTTCCGCTGATCAATGCCGCCCGCGTCGGCGCGCAGACCGGCCCGTTGGCGTAGGCGTCGGTGAAGCGCACGCTGCGGGCCGCGAGGCGGTCGATGTTGGGCGTCGGAATGTCCGTGCAACCATAGGGGCCGACGTCGGCGTAGCCCAGATCATCCGCCAGGATCAGTACGATGTTCGGCCTGTGCGCCGTTTTTTCCTGCTCGCTGGCATGAACCAAGCCGAACGGAGACAAAAGGAAAACAAGGGCAACGGCGAAAAGTCGCATCGCGTGGATCATGTCATAACCTTCTGGCCAACGCTTCGTTTCAATCGATCCTACACACCAGGCGGATGGAAAGCTCGGGTTTCCGAAAAAGGTTTTGGCCACGCCCAATGGCCCACCTGCTGAGCCAACAGCTTCCAATCTGAGCCTCGCCCAAACGGAAAGCAATGCTTTTAGTGATCGTCAGCGTCTAACGAGACGAACGACTTCACAATCGCTTGAGCTTTAGGCCTCAAGGCAATCAACCGATGGTGCAGCGCCAGCGGTTTTTGTGATCTTCTGGCTCATAGAGCCAGCCCCCCCGTTGGTATCGATGTCACCGAGGCGCATCTGGACGACTTCGCACGGCTGTATTCTGGTCAAGCGTTGCAGGCAAATCATCGCAGCCGCTTCTGCCGAAATGGATGGCAGAACCGCCAGTAGAGTCCCAAAACTTCTTCGACCGTGTGGTCCGATGCCACGGCAAGGGAGCTGGGGGCGAGTTCGCCCGGCTGGAGACACCCGTGGCCCCCGTGCGTTGCACGCGCCACGTGGAAATGGCCCGTTCATCGTTGGCATGACTTTCGTCGCTGCCGTAGGGCCCGAGGTAACGATCGGTGCCTTCGAGGCGGACGACTGCCTGGCCCGACGATTTATGGAGACAATGGGGGAGGAGTTAGCCGGCTGGTCGGGGCATGGTGCGGTACCTGCTCGGTTCCTCAGGACAATATGGAGGAATCCCGGGCGTTGGGTCCCCACTGCCCGATGCAGGCAGGTTCGCTAACTCAAGCGACCAGCAAAGGTTGAAGAAAGTACACCCCAGTGGGCTCGAACCACTAACCTTCGGTTCCGTAGACCGATGCTCTATCCAATTGAGCTAGGGGTGCGAAGCCATGGATTTTAGCAAATCGAGGCCGGCCGGATAGCCCATTCCGGGGCTCAAGCTCGACGCCGGCGGCTCGCCGTAAAGTGGCGGCGGCTCGAAAGTTTCGGGCTGCCTCGATTCTGGCTCGTCGGGCGACGGCCGCCGTCAACGACCAGCCTCAGAGACGGTTTCGGGAAGGTCGCCACCGATCGACCTCTCCAGTTCCGCACGCCGGCCGTGGTATGCCGCCAGGGCCTGCTGATACTGCTCTCGTTGTACGAGCAGTTGTTGCTGGGCCGCCAACAAGTTCAGAAAAGTCGTTTTGCCAACGTCGTAATTCTCGCGGGCAGTTTCGACCGACTGTTCGGCAACCGGGAGCAGGCTGGTGCGATAGAGGTCGATGGCCTGGCGGCTTTCGGTGACCTGCGCGTAGGCGGACTCGACTTCGAATTGCACGTCGACGAATTTTTGGCGGTATTCGGCGTTGCGTTGA
>DATJTR010000179.1:0-9565 GCA_035503215.1 Pirellulales bacterium | reverse complement strand
AAACGTTGAGCAGTTGCGGCAACTCGTCGATTTTGGTCTTTCGTAGAATGCGGCCGACGCGGGTGATGCGAGGATCCGCACCGGCCGTCAATTGACCGCCGCGCGCCGGAGCATCGACCACCATCGTGCGGAATTTGTAGATGCGAAAAGGGCGAAAGTCGCGCCCCACACGCTCCTGCCGAAAGAACACCGGGCCGGGCGAACCCAGTTTGATGGCCGCCGCAACGAACAACCCGAGCGGGGCCAGCAGCACCAGTCCGAAGAGCGACGCCAGAATGTCGAACGTGCGTTTGAGCATGCGCCTTCCGCGGGCCGCCGTGAGTCAAAGGGCGTGGCGACGGCAAATCTCGCCGACGGCGTCCACGACGTAACGCCGTTCGTCGGGGAGCAAGTCGGGGAAGAGGGGCAGACTGACGAGACGGCGCCATTCGGTCGACGCGACCGGGCAATCCTCCGCGGTCCAGCCGAACTGGTCGATGTAATACGGATGCTGATGCAGCGGCCGCCAGTGAACCGAGCAGCCGATCTCGCGAGCTTTCAGCTCCACGATGAAGGCGTCGCGATCGATCGAAAGTCGATCGAGCCGCAGCCGAATCGGAAACAAGTGCCAGGAATGAATGCGCCGCTCGGGAACGATCGGCAGCTCGATGGCGTCAAGACCGGCCAATTCCTGGCGGTAGGCGAAGGCGTGCCGCTCGCGGGCCAGGCGCATTTCTTCGGCCCGGGCAAGTTGATGCACGCCGATCGCCGCTGCGAAATCGGTGAGATTGTATTTGTAGCCCGGGGCCACGATGCGGTAATCCCAACTGCCGCCGGAATAGCGTCCCCAGGCGTCGTGCGACAGGCCGTGCAGCGACATCATGCGCATGCGCGAGGCCAAGTCGGCGTTGTTGGTGACGGCCATCCCTCCCTCGCCGGTGGTGATGGTTTTGTTGGCGTAGAAAGAATAACAGGCGACTTGCGACGTGCCCTCGCCGCAGCGTTGCCAAGGAGCAGCGTCGGTCGGCCGCCAGGCGGCAGGCAGAGCGTGAGCGGCGTCTTCGATCATCCACAGGCCGTGCCGGTCGGCAAATTCCTGCGTCTTGCGGATGTCGACCATCACGCCCGCAACGTGGACGGGAATGATTCCGACCGGACGGAGCGTTTGGCCGCGAGCGGCGGCAAGTTGGCCGGCGGCCAACCGCTCGAGTTTTCGCTCGGCGTCGGCCAGATCGAGGTTCAATGTCAGCGGATCACAGTCGACCAGAATCGGCACGGCTCCCTGATAACGCACGATTTCGGCCGTGGCGGCGAAGGTCATCGTGGGGACCAAAACGGCGTCGCCTGGTTTGAGATGGAGCGCCTCGACGGCCAGGTGCAAAGCCGCCGTGCAGGAATTCACCGCGACGGCGTGCGCTCCCCCCACCGCGCGGGCGAATTCCTGCTCGAAGCGTTTGGCGACTGGCCCACTGGTCAGCCAGCCCGAGCGCAAACAGGAAACGACCTCGTCGATTTCGGCCGAGCCGATCGAAGGGCGAAAAAAGGGGACTTTCATCGGCAGGCTCCTGGAAGTCAGACCCGCGGGCGATTGCCCGATCCAAAGCGGACCGCATCGCGAACCGAACGGCAATGCGGACTGCGGTGGAAATTGGATCGGCGCGAATCGGTGCGTCGAGTCACGCCTCCTTGTGAATCGTGGCGGCCAGGGCGGATTGCGAATTGGCGCCGCCGGTCCCGCGCAGGAAGGGTTGCACGTCCATGTCGGGCCACGCGCGCTCTTCGAGCGCATCGACCATGCGACGGCCCGAAAACGCGCGCAGAAACGCCACGAAGCGGGCGGTGAATCGGCTGCGGCCCAGTCCCTGGTGCAAACGCAACTTCCAGGGAATGGGATGCGGGATCTCGGCGAACTCGCGCGGATCGAACTCGTAGGGATGGCAATAGAAGACGAACGGGGCCGACTGCATGACACGACGGGCGAAGGCCCGACTGGCCCAGCCCGGCAGCAGCCGATGATAGCCGCCGCCGCCGACCGGCCAATTGCGTCCCAAGGCGGTGTAGCTGGCGATGGGAAACTCGACGATCGAGCGGCCGGAGGCGAGCAGCACGCGGCGGGGCGATTGCGGCCAGTCGGGAATGCCGTAGCGCGGCCGCTCGACCGGAAAGATGCTGGAGTCGTAGGCGTAGCCGGCTTCGGCCAGCACGTCCAACCCCCACAGCGTGTCGCGAATGATCGAAAAATCGGCCGCCCGATAGCCGTACACCCGCTTGCCGGTGATCTGTTCGAGCAGATCCTTGGTGCGGCGGGCATTTTGCAGGAACTGCTCGGGCGTCTTGCGAAAGACTTCTTCGTGGGCCCAAGTGTGCGCGCCGACCTCGTGCCCTTGGGCATCGATTTGCCGGACGACGTCGGGAAACGCCTGGGCGAACTTGGCCAGCACGAACATCGTGGCGCGCACGCCGGCCTGGGCCAGAATGTCGAGCAAGCGGCGCGTGTTGTCGGCTGCCCGGGCGGTCACCGGCAGGCTGTGATCCCAGGTCGATTGCGGCCAGTCTTCGATGTCGGCCGTGATGATCGGCGGGCCGAACGCTAAGGACTCATGCATACGTGGAAATCCATGCCCGCGCCGGGAATCTTGCGGATGTCGACGGTGCCGAATCCCGCCTGCGAGCCAATCGAGCGCAAGAGCGGCTCGTCGTAGAAATAGACCGGGCAATTCCGCAGCCGATAGCGCACCTGACGCAGCGGCGTCCGCAGCCAGTGCCGGCTGGGAAACGAGATGGCGGCCGTGCCAGCCATGACCTTCCGCAGCCCCTTGAGGAACGCAACCGGCTCGGCGACGTAATCCATGACCCCCATGATGATGGCGAAATCGAACGGGCCCGGCGGGGCCGACTCGGGAAAAAAGCCCTCGACCGTGCTCAGCCGATCGAGCAGGCCAAGTTTTTGCACCCGTTCGCGGGTCAGTTCGAGCATCCGCGGTGCCGGATCGAGAGCCACGACGTGAGCCGCCTGGCGGCGCAGCGCCTCGGCCACGTAGGGTCCCGATCCGCAACCAATGTCGATGCCGCGCTTGCCGGTAAGATCGCCGAGCCGCGAGAACGTGAGTTCATAGCGCAGGAACATGTCGCTGCGGAAGCGACGGTCGATCCATTGCATCACGGGGCTGCGTTTGCCGTCGTAAAACGTGTCGAACGTGTCGGCAAAACCCTCGAAGAAATTGCCGGCTGCAGTTTGCGTTTCGCTTGTCATAGATTTCCTCGTCATCGGTTGAGCGCCGACATGCGGCCACTTAAATCCCACGCGTGGGGATGGAACAACAAAGCAAACATTCCATACGCGATGCCCAGCGCGTAGGCAAAATGAATCGTGGCCAAGGCCACCGGCACCAGGCAGCCCACGGCCAGCCCCTTGCGGGGAATGACCGACAGGCCGACGCAGACCAGCGCCGCGGCATAAACCGCCGGCAACGCCAGGGCGATCCAAGGCTGCCGCAACCAGATGCCGGCGATCAGCAATGCGAACATCGTCAGAAAGAACAAGGGAGGCACCACCTGCCGGAGCGTCGTCGGTTTCTTGTGTTTGCGGACGACCGGGATGCGCCAAAAACTGTATTGAATGTACTGACGAAACAATTTACTCCACGTCTCGCGCACGAAATAGACATAGCGCACCCGGGGCGAAACAAAGACCTTGCCCCCGGCCTGCGCAATGCGGTAGTTGAATTCGTCGTCCTCGGTCCGCACCAGGTCTTCGTCGAAGTAGCCGATGCGGTCGAAAATCCAGCGGCGGAACGTGGGAAACTGGGCTCCTTCGGCGTAGCCTTCGTAATTCGGGAAGCGGTGCGTCGCCAGGCCCACGCCCAGCGGATGCGACATGGCCACCGCCACGGCTTCGCCAAAGCGATTGGTGCCGGCATGGACGATCGGCCCGCCGGTACACCAGGCTTCGGGATGTTCGGCCATCAGCCGGACGGCCTGGCTGACGAAATCGGTCGCCACTTCGCAATGGCCATCGATCCGCACGATCAGCTCGCCGCGAGCGCGGGCAATGGCGATGTTCAGCCCTGAAGCCACGATGTGCTTGGGGTTGTCGACCACCGTGAGCTGCGGATGCTGGGCCTGCAGATCAGCCAGGATTTCACGGGTTCCGTCGTCCGACATGCCGTCGGCCACGATCACTTCCATCCGCTCGCGCGGGTAATCCTGCGCGAAAACCTGCTGCATCGAGCGGGAGATGAAACGGGCCTCGTTCCGCACGACGAGCACGACCGAGATGAAGGGCAGTTCGCCCGCGGCCGCCGGAGCGACCGGCGCAGGCGAGACAGCAAGCTGCTCGGGTTGATCGGTGACATTCATGATTTCAAAGGGTCCTGGCCAAGTTGTCGCAATGAGCCCGCCTCAACCAACATTTTTCGATCGCAGCACCGCGACGATGCGCTCGACCGACACGAACTCAGCAGCCTCTTCCGGCGCGACCGTCACGCCGAATTCACTCTCCACCGCCATCAACACGTTCAGCACGTTGAGCGAGTCCCAGTCGGGAAGCGTTTCGTGCGACGTGGCCAGCGTGACTTGTTCGACCGGAAGGCCAAACACCTCGGCCACGACACGGCGGGTGCGGTCTTCGACGTCACTAGACACGGGCGTTCTCCTGGATTTCCTGATCGGCGCGACCAATCACCACTGGCCACGTCGGCCGGCCATCTCCCAGCTCCATTTCGTACACGCTCTCTTGATCTCCGTGCGAGAGTTCGACAAAGCCATGTTCGGGATAAAAGCTTCGCACCGGCGTGTTTTTCGCCGTGGGGCGAAACACCCCTTTGAGCCGCCGCGCGCCGCTTGCGCGTGCCAGCTCGGCCAGGTAGGCCAAAAACGCGTCTTCGACTTTGCGCCCCATCACGCGGCAGCTCATCAGCAACGTGTCGATTTCCCAGCATTCTTCGTCCAGCCGGCGGATGATCCCCACGCACACCAACCCCAGGTCGCCGTAGCGATCCGAGAGCCGCAGCCAGGCCACGGCGGCGTCGGGAGACACGGCTAGGCGTTGGAGATCGTCGAGATTGTGCCGACGGGTGGTCAGATTGAACTGATTCGTCTTTTGAATGAGCTGATGGATCCGCTCCAGCGTCTTGGGGCCGGCCAGCCCGACCTGCGCGTGCATTTCCAGGTCGCGTAAAAAATCTTCGACATTGCCGGCCTGCTCGGCCACATGCCGGCGGAGCGATTCCCCCTGGTACATCTCCGCTCGGGCCCGGTCCTCGGCCGAGAGTCGCGGCCGATCGAGCTCGGCCACTTCGCCCAGCGCCGCCAGATATCCGAGCGGGTCGGCCGGCAGCTCGACGACCTGGACCATCGGCAATTCGGCGCGCACCGCAGCTCGTTCGACCGGGTTGTCATCGATGAAGACCAGCGAATCCAAGCCGATGTTGAGCTGCTCGGCGATCGCCCGCAAACTTTGCGGCTTGGGCTCCCAATGAGCGCAGACGGCCGCGAAGTGCTCGCGCCGCAGCAGCATCTCGGGATGGTTGTCGAGCATGTCGCAGACGGTCGTTTCGTCGTTCTTGCTGGCGATGGCCAGCAAGAATCCGCGGCGGCGCAAGCCGAGCAGCGCGGCCTGAAAATCCTTGAAGACGTTGCCGGGGTAATCATCGCCGAGTTTGACGCCAGCCGTGCCGTCGTCACCCAGCACGCCTCCCCACAGGGTGTTGTCCAGGTCGAGCACCAGGCATTTCGCTGCCGGCCGCAACAGCGCCCGAGCCGCTCGGGCAAGTCCGCGGGCCAAGGGGGCGAGGTTCTCGGAGCTGATGCCGGCGCGGGCCATGTACCACAGGCGGCGGTCGGTCCAGGCGCGGGTCCCGGTGCCGGCCACGATGCCGGCGAAATCGAACACATGCGCGTCGGTGATCTGGCCCAGGTCGCGGGCCAACTGCCGATTGGCCTCGGCCAGCAGATGAACGAAACCGTCGGGATCGCTGGCGTCGAAGAAGTTCAGGCTGTGCTGGGGATCGGCGGTCCAGTTGGAAACCAGGATCGAAGCCCGATGTCTGCTGCGTGCCGCACGGGCCAGTGCGACGACGCGCGCGCGGATCGCGTCCAAGCGGGCACGCGTGGCGTCGACGCCAAGGGCCGCACTCTCATGAATCAAGTGCGGATCGACGTCCTCCAAACGCAGCGCGATCCACAACACGTCGGGCGCGAGCTGCCACAGCTGCGAACGCTCGTCGAGCACCAATTGTTCCAACTGCCCGAACGGCCCGAACCAGGGGCGCAGCGGACAGCCCAAGGCGTCGGACTCGACGATGACGAAGGGCTTGAGCAGCTCGGCGGTGAACGTCGAGAGTACGGCCAGGCTGGCGACGCCCGCACGGCTGCCCGCTTCGATCTCGCGGGCCGCACGAAGATATTCGGCGGGTTTGACGGGTTTGGGATTGTGCATGGCTGTTAGCGACGAGCGGCAGCGAGCGAGAAAGGAATCATCTGCGGTTGCCGAGCAGGTTTTCCGGACCGCTGCCGTCGCCGCGCGTCATGTGGACCTGTTGCATGTCCGCGTCGACGGGTCCGAGCAGTGCCGCCACCGGCTTGGAGGCGGCAAAAATGAAATTCGAGGTGGCGGGGCAAAGGCCTTGCGAGCGTGCCGCTGCGCGCCAGCTGTGATGGGAAAGGTTGGTGACCAGAATCTCGGCCCGCTTGCGTTTCAAATGCTTCACCGCCGCATGGACGACTGCCTCTTCGGCGCCGGGCAGGGCCAGGCAATCGACGAGCGAGCCGACACGCAAATCGCCGAAATAGTTGTGCCCCTTCATCGGTACGTTCAGCAGCACCGCCCAACCGACGACCTCGCCGCCGCGCGAAACCTGCAAGCGGATCCAGCGGGGATCGCTGGCGGGATAGAGCAGGTTGAGAATTCCGGCGTCGCGAACCCCGATCAGCGAGTAGTGGGCTTTCGCCTTGTCCCAGATTTCGTCGGCCCAGGGGCCGAAATCATCCGTTTCGCTCCACTCGACGCCGGGGACGCGCTGGGCACGCTTGCACTTCAGCGTTTGATAAGCCCGCACCGCGATCGAGCCCAGCCCGCTAAAGGCCATCGCGTCGAGCAGGCGGCGGCGGGCCGCCGTGGTGCGGAGATAGACGATGTTGCGGAGGAACCGCGTGGGGTGAAACACGCGGAAGAAAAAGGGCACTTCGCAGGTCTTCCAGCCCGCCGACAGCAGCAGTTGGGCGAACGCCTCCTGGTAGCCGCCGATGCCTACCGTGTAGAGCAGTTTTTGCTTGCGGGTAGCGTCAAGATAGAGTTGCACGCCAACCGCCGCGAATTGCTTATCGACCTGACCTTCGGACAAGGGTAAGCGGAATTGGCACATCGTGACGCGTTGGCCGGCCACCACGAACGGCTGATGCTTGAGCATGTACGCGCCGCGGATCGAATTCTCGGCAGTGGCCACGAAGTGTTCGTGGTAGATCTCGCGACCGGGAGCGGGTGGCAGCCAAGCGGGGACCGGGTTCTCGGGAAACGTCAAGGCGACGCCGCCGGCGCGCAGCCGGGCATTGAACGCCCGCATGGCGTCAACCAGATCGGCGGTGTAGGGGACGATGACGGTCCCCCGCTTGACTTCAGACTGAACCGAGCCGGGCATGGATTCTGGGGGCGGGGTGATGGGCCAGGATGTTGATTTCTTCGAGCAATTCACCGACGAAATGCTCCACGGACTGACGGTCGGCGTCTTGCAGGCCGGCGTCGATCAGCCGCATCCGCAACGGCTCGTCGTCCAAAATGCGCTCGATTGCCGCGGCCAGACCGGCCGGATCGTGCGGCTCGACCAAGAGGCCGTTGTAACCGTCTTGAGTCGACGAAGGGACGCCGCCGACGCGCGTCGCCACGGCGGGACAGCCGAACGAGCGGGCCTCGACCAACGTCCGCGGAGTGCCTTCGGAAAGGCTCGGCAGGACGAAAACGTCGTGATTGCGGTACTGTTCGAACAGCGGCTCGCCGAAATCGAACATGCCAGCCAGCGTGATGTCGTCGCGGAACGGGCTATTGCGGACACGCTCGTGCGCGGCGGCCTCCGCCCCGCCGGCTTTGGTCTTGTCCGAGCCGCCGATTAAGGTGAGCTTGAGGGGCCGCTTACGGCGCAATTGCTCGAAGGCGGTGAGCAAATCGTGAATGCCTTTTTCAGGCCGCAGATAGCCGACGAAAAGCAGGCGGGGGGGATTGCCCAGCGCACGATTCGCCCGGGGCCGCATTTCATCGCGGTAAAGTCCCGACGAGACGACGACGCGACCGGCACGGCAACCTAGCAAATCCCACATTTCGGACCCATTCGAAGCAACGCGCGTATCCGGTTCGCCAACCATTCGCCGCAACGTGCGATTGGAGTGAGCCGCGTAAAACAGTGCTAGCCGCTTCATCAGTCCGCGATAATCGCTCGAGGCGACAATCACATTATAAGCGTTTCCGACGATGTGCAGCAGTTTCGGCTTTCGCAAACCCAAGAGCGCCGTGGGAAGCTGAAAAGGACAACGAATGAAGAGTACGTCGACCTGGCTGGCAAAGCGCCGCACGAGCTGTCGCGTCCGAAAGTAATAAACCTGCGAGCGAATGACACTCCGCAGAGGGGGCAATGCAAAAATGTCCTCGGCCGGAAAGCTTAACCGGTGCCGCAAATTCGGCTCGGGAGCAGCCAACATCGGCAGGCACAGCTTCGTGCCGGGCAGCGCGTCGCGGAGGAGATCAAACACTCGGCCAACGCCGAAATTGCATACGACTCCCCCTTGCCCGTCGGGTGCGCCGGGCAAACAGGAAATGATTCCGAGTCGAAATGGGGGGGATTCGCTGGCCATGCTTTTACGATTTCGCTGCGCCCGCGCTGACCGGACGAACAGTCTTCGAGACCAGGTAATTGCCGACTTGCAGGTATTCCAGCCCGGAATCGCGGAGCACGGCCAAGGCCTCGCTGGCGGTGCGCACGATGGGGAAGCCGTGCAAGTTGAAAGAAGTGTTGAGGATCACCCCGCCGCCGGTGCGACGTTCGAAGGCATTGAGAATGTCGTGCATCGCCGGGTTGTGTTCGCGGCGCAGGATTTGTGCGCGGCAGGTCAAATCGGCGTTGTGGACGGCGGCGATCAACTCGCGGAAATTCTCCCGCGTGTCGAACGTCATCATCATGAACGGGCTGCGGAGATTCTTGGGGTTCTTGATGTAGTCCTGCTGGCGCTCGTATTTGACCATCGGCGCGAACGGCATCCAGAAATCGCGCTTCTTCACCATGCGGTTGATCACGCGGACGATGTCTTGCGATTTGGGATCGGCCAGGATGGAGCGGTTGCCCAGCGCCCGAGCGCCGAATTCCATCGGACCGGCGCAACGGGCGACCGGCTGCCCCTCGGCGAGCAGAGCGGCGACGGCGTCGGCGATATCGGCCGGCCGCTCGTAGTGGAAGCCGCTTTGCTTGATCGCCGCGAGAACATCCGCTTCCTCGGGCGCATCGGCGAGATAGAAGTGTTCGAGCGACTTGACCGTGGCGTCGCCGAACCGCTTGGCCGCTTCGAGATAATAGGCGCCGATCGACAGCGTTTCGTCGCCGCA
>DATJTR010000178.1:0-9826 GCA_035503215.1 Pirellulales bacterium | reverse complement strand
TGCCAGCGGATCGCGGCGAACGGCGATTTTTTGGGCAACGCCTCGACGGGCAGCGATTTGCGCTTCTCGGCATCGCTGGCCGTATTGAACCGTTTGGCGCTGGCCTCCACGATTTCCCAAGCCGCACTCTCGGCCCCGGCGACGTCGCCATCGTTCGACGCCACGGCAACGACCAGGTTTTTCGTGGGGATGAACGCGACGAGCGCGTACCACATCGTGTTCGAGCCGTTGTGCCAGAACAACGTGTGCGGGATGTCGTAAGTGGGGTCCTGCCGCACCCAGCCGCAGGCATAGTGCTGCAGCTCGGGCGTGTGCAGCGTTTTGTAAGTCTCGGCGGCGAGCAGCTTGCCCGCACCCAGTTCGCCGCGCAGATGTTCGTGGCCGTAGCGGCAGAGATCGGCGAGCGTCATGTGGACCGCGCCGGCCGGGGCCATGATCGGGGTGTTGTCGTCCGAATCATTGGCGGCGACTTTCGAGCCGAGAATGACATGGTGGCCGCGCGGCTCGGGGAGTGTTTTGGCCGGCGATTTTGGCGGGCCGAAGCCGGCGCCGGCCAATTCGAGCGGCTCGAAGACTTCACGCTTCACCAGATCTTCCCAATTCGCGCCAGCCGCCTTCTCGGCCATCGCTCCGGCAATCGTAAAGCCGACGTTCGAGTAGGCAAACTTCTCGCCCGGCGGGTAGTCGGGCTTTTCGGCGATCACATCCATCACTGCTTTGCGACGCTCCCGCGTGCATTCGGCGCCGAGGGCAGGCGTTTTCAAACGCACCCAGAGGGAGAAGTTCGCCGGCGCGCCGGCAGTGTGGGTCAGCAATTGCCTGAGCGTGACCGGTTTCCAGTCGTCGTGGATGGGCCCATCGGGAAAGGACTGGGCGACGGTGTCGGTGAATTTCATCTGGCCCGACTCGACGAGTCGGGCGACCATCGTGGCGGTGATCGATTTCGTGATCGAACCCAAGTGCCAACGATCGCCGATCGCGATTGGCGCGCCGCTGCCTAGTTTTCGCTCGCCGTCGGCCGCGGAATCGACCGTTTTCCCGTCGACCATCACCATCGCGGCCAGGCTGACGAGGCGTTTCTGCTGGCGCAAGGGGCCGACCAGATCGTTGAGCGAACGATCGGCCGGGGCGTTGCCTTCCGGGGCTGCGTCGGCACTGAACGCGAGTCTGCCAATGGCCAGAACCAAGAATACGATCGTTGCCTGGAGTGGGCAGATTTTGCTCATGGTCCGGTCCTCGTCTCGCTAGGGTCCGACTCGGGTTCGCGCTCGGCGACAAACCTTTTCGCGCTGGCTTTGACGATCTTCCAAGCCGCATTTTCGGCCGACTCGGAATCGGGATCGTTCGAGGCAACGGCCACCACCAGCTTCTGGTCGGGGATGAACACGACCAGAGCGTACCAATGCGTGTTCGATCCATTATGCCAATACGACGTGTGCGGAATCTTGCGGGTTGGGTCTCGCCGCACCCAGCCGCAGGCATAGCCGTCGAGTGCCGGCGTGTGCAGCAGTTTATAGGTTGCCGCAGACAGCAGCTTGCCCGTGCCGAGTTCGCCGCGCAGGTGCTCCGTGGCAAACTTACAGAGATCGGCGAGCGACATGTGAATGCAAGCGGACGGGGCCATGATGAGCGTATTGTCGGTCGTGTCATCGACCGCGACCTTTCCGGTCAGCCGCTGACGGTGGCCGCGCGGCTGCTCGAGCGTATCGTCGCCGCTTTTCGGCGGGCCGAAACCCGAGTCGGCAAGCCCCAGCGGCTCGAACACGTCGCGCCGCACAAGATCTTCCCAGCCAGTGCCCGTCGCCTGCTCGGCCATGGCCGCGGCAATCGCGACGCCGACGTTCGAGTACACATTCTTGGTGCCCGGTGGATAGGCAGGTTTTTCGGCGACCACGCCGAGCACCGCCTCGCGACGGGCCTGGGTGCAGGCCGAGCCGAGGGCGGGCCGCTGGCGCAACAACGCGCGGGGAAAGTCCGGCGGCGCGCCGGCGGTGTCGGTCAGAAGCTGCCAGAGCGTGACGGGCTGCCAATCGTTGTGAACTCCGTCCCCGGCAAAACTCTCGCCGACGGTATCGGTCCACTTCATGCGGCCCGCTTCGACCAGGCGGGCGACCATCGTGGCCGTGATCGACTTGGCGATGCCCCCTAAATGCCAGCGATCGCCGATCGCGACCGGCACACCGCTACCTCGCTTGCGTTCGCCGCTGGCCGCCGCAGCCTCGACATGCCCATCTACCGCGACCATCGCAGCCAAGCCGACGAGGTTCTTTTCTTTCCGCTGCTCGCCAACCAACTGACCCAGCCAACCGCCCGCCGGGCCCTCTATTTTCGGCGCCTGGTCATAGCTGGGGTCGAACAAGCCGCTGGTCAATACGACCGCCGCGAGCGATGCCAGGGACAGAACCACGAGCAAGATCCAGCGCCACGGCTTGCCGGTCGTTTCGTCGCTCGGGGCACCGCCGGTCGCGGCCTGCTCGGCGGTCGAATCGTCGCCCAGACTTTTGAGCAGCGCAAGCAGTTCCTCGCGTCGTGGTTCGAGCTCGGTGCGGACGGCGCGTTGATTGAGGCGATACATCCAGTAGTACACGCCGGCCAGAAAGCCGCACAAATAGGTCCCGAAGGCAATCGCCTGCCACCAGTTCTCCGTGACTTCTAGCGCGATCTGGATGAAGAACGGCGGAATTGCCAGGCTGGGAGGCAGCAGATACCACCAGAAGATATTGCGCAGCAGCCAGATTTGATGCTCCACCTGCCGCAGCGATTCCTTCACGCTGTCGAGCAGGGGCTCGCCCGGCTGGCTAGGCTTCGGCTTGTGGCGGATGCGATCGATCAGGAAGAACCCGATCCACCACAGCAGCACGGGCACGGTCAGATACCACGTCCAGGGAAGCGACCGCGTGATGCCGGCATGGAACGTGTAGACGAGCAGCAACAGGGCGATGACGACTTCCAGGACGTCGCGGCGCAGAATCACTGCGCGGAAGTTTCGCTGGTTCCGCTGCACTTCTTTCCGCAGCAAATCGGCATCAAACGTGACTCGCGTCTGCGAGGCTTGCGCCTGCCAGGCTTGCTGAAATTGGTCAGGGTCCATCGGATTGCCCGTTCATCAATGCGGCCAGGGCTTTTTTCGCCCGATTCAACTTCACGCCGACGTTGTTTTCCGAGACGCCCAACACATCGGCGATCTCGCGGTAGCTCAGTTCGTCGAGGTACAACAGGACCAAGGCGGCGTCGGATTTCGGCAATCGCTGGATGGCATGGTAGAGCTGCTCAACCATTTCGCGCTGCTGGATTTGCTCCGCGCTGTTGGCCCCTTCACTCGCCACCACTTGCACTGCGACGAGTGGCTCTTGCCTGGACCGGCGGGGTTTGTCCTTGCGCTTCCAATTCATGGCGGTGTGCAGCGCCACGCGATAAAACCAGGTGGCCGGGCTGGCCTTGCCCGCGAAGTTGGGCAACGACCGCCAGGCCTGGAGCAGAATCTCCTGGGCCAGGTCTTGGCACTCCTCGCTGGTGAGGGTGTAGGCGCGAGCCACCTTCCAGACCGCGGCGCCGTGCTCGCCCAGCCAACTCATGAACAGCGATTTTTGATCTTCATCCGCCAATGCGAGACCTTGTTCCCAACGATATTGGTAACGTGGACGCGTGCCGACTTACAAGAAAATGAGGGAATGGGCCGGGAAAGCCGGTTTCCAGGCCGTGCAACCGAGAGTGCCGCGCTTTACGCAGCAGTATTTCTTCGCGAGTTGCTGAGGTCGCGCCGTGCTGGATTTGCCGGCCCTGTTCTGCCACAATTCGCTCGGGGCGAGGTGTAATAAGTTGAGATGCGTAAAGGCCGGCGAACGCGTTGGATGCACTGCATAGTTTCCGCGCCCGTCGGTGAGTTACTTAGTGCAGAAACTGTCCTGCGTCAGTGTGCCGCGCGCTCGTCGGTTTTTCCGTAGCAGACGGCTTGAACGAGAGGTCCCTCAATGAACTACATGGGCCTGTTCTTTATCGCTGCCGGAATTTTTTCGTGCGCCGCGGTCGCTCTTGATTGGGACTGGTTCATGAATGCCCGCAAGGCACGATGGATCGTCAACATGGCTGGTCGCACCGGGGCACGCATTTTCTACGGCGTGCTAGGCGGGGTGCTCGTCGTCTTAGGGGCGCTGGAACTGATTGGAATCGTCGAGCTCAGCCGTGGTCGTTGAGAGATGACACACGACGTCAGGAAGGATGATTGCGATGCGGCGGAATCTGTGTTACCGGCTCGTCACGCTTCTTGCTCTCGCGCTGTTGGCGGCTGCCCCATGGTCCAACCCTCTTTGCGCTGCCAATCCTGGCGGCGATGCCGATGCGAAGGAGACTGACACACCCCAGTCGGTGGTGGCGACTTACCGTGCCGCTCGCGCCGCTGATGATTGGCAAAAGTGCTTTCTCTGCTACGACGAGAGAATGCGCGCCAACTTCTTTAGCTGCATGCTCACCGGGGTCGCCGAATGTGATGACGAAGAGCTCAAGAAGATCGTTTTCAAGCCCTTGGCCGACAAATTCGATGACGCCGATCGGCCCGTTTACTCCCACCACCCCGAGCCGTTGGGAACGAGGGATCTCCGTCTTTACAAAATGCTGGAGAAGCGGGTTGATTTGCCCGGGTTGGTCGCGGCGGCCTTCCGCCATCTCGATGCTGGTGAGGCGCACGATTCGTTTTTCGACCTGGGCAATGTCTTGGAAGTCCGCATCGAAGGAGACAAGGCGGAGGGTTACTGGCGGCGCGAGCCCGCACAGCCGGCGAACGAGCCGGGCCAACCGCCGGCGCAGCCAAACGTGCCGATCCACTTTCGCCGAGTCGATGGACGATGGTTCCTGACCATTCCCGATCCGCCGCCTCCGCTGGCCGATCGCGAGCGGGCGGCAAAACTTCAAGCCGAAATCGAGTCACTGCGGATCAATTTGGGCTTCAGTGGCGCTGCCGACTCCCGCGCGAACGACGCTAAGGAGGCCGTGCCGGCCAAAAGGTACCACGAAGTACGGTTGAGCGTCGTACCTTTACCGCATCCTTCGGACCGGTCCGTTTACGTCGGCGAATTGACTGAGGGACAAGCACGGCGGCTGATCGAATTCCTGTCGACCGACGGGTTTTTGCGCGACGCGGCCGAACTCGACAGGCAAGAGGTCCCCTTGCGCGACATGTCCAAGGATTGCTGCACCCTCCAAGTTTTTACTCGGAATCTGTCGCTGCACGAGGATTTCGGTTGGGGGCTGCCGATGCTCAAGCGGTTGGATGGTTTGCGCGGCGCTGTCGAGGGTGAAGCGGCTCAAGCGCTTGATGCGATTCTGGCCAGCTTTGCCGCCGAGCGAAAGGACTGGCAGGCGGCAGCCGCCGCCGAGAAGCCCGGGGCGCCGACGGGCGACGCGCCGAACGCGCCAGACCGCTGATTCCTCCGATCGCCGGAGGGAGGGAACCTGGACGGAAACGAAAGGAGAGGGGAGTCATTGAATTGCCTACCATCCTCGTTATTTTCCACCAACCGCATTGGTAACGCGAAGGCCCGATGGCTTACAAGAAAATGAGGGAATGGGCCGGGAAGGGCCGTTTTCGGGGCGTCCCACTGGAGGCCAGTCTAAAGCGTCCGCTCTAGTTGGCGTTCGCGAACGTGCTGGCGCGGGGGCGGCAGTGCGCCGAGGGTTCCGTTGGCGACAAAGCCCTTCGCGGCATAAAGCACAAGCGCAGCCTCGTTGGTCTCGGCAACATCGAGGACCAACCGACGGAAACCTTCCGTTCTCGCCCAGGCGATCACCGTGTCAACCAGAGCGGCGGCAATGCCGCGACGACGCATCTCTGGTGCAACCCACATCGAGAGCAACCAGGCAGTATCATCCAGGTCGTCGTCCGCTGCGCCGCGAGCAATTCCAACGTCGCAATCGCCGGCCGTCGCGACGAAAGTGGCAGACTGCTCAAGCTGACGCCGCCAGGCCGCCAGCGGTTGCGTGCCGGCCTCGTCAAATGTGGTTCCGAAGGCGTCGGGGGCATCCTCGAGTGCCCGCAGCCGAACCGCACGCAGCCGCCCCTCGTCGCCGACAACCAGTCGCTCGATGTTGGCGAGGGTCATGAAATGCCATGTTCTGCGAGACGAACGCCCGCTCGCTTGCGCTTCGGGCGATTATCGTTTAGCGTCGCACGCTGTGAAACGCGCGCTAAACGTACAGATCGGCCAGGTCGAAATCCGACACTGCCTCGTCGGTCGCGGTGAAGAGCTGGTCAGGCGTTGCCATACTTGACGCGGCGGTGACCGTAACCGTGGCTCTAACAGCCGGGCCACTCAATCCACTCGCGCTGCCGGTCGTCGATTCGGTGACCGTGAAGCCGCCGGCAGCCAACGAGCCGGGGTTCGGCGTAAACTTGAGACCCGCTTCGCCCTGCGCGAGCGTGATGTAACTGTTATTGGCGATCGGAGTCGTGCCGTTGTTCTGATACAGCGTCCCGCCGGTGATGCCGTAAATCTGGAAGTACGCCGCGGCACTGTCGCCTGTCCCAGGGGTGATCACCAGCCCGGAGGTCGTCTGCGTGTTTTCTGTGGTCGTGGCACTCGTCACCGACGGGCCGGTCAACGGAGTGATCGTGACCGTGGCCCTAACGGCCGGGCCGCTCAATCCGCTCGCGCTCGCACTCGTCGATTCGGTGGCGGTGAAGCCGCCCGAGACGAGCGAGCCGGGATTCGGCGTGAATCTGAGTCCCGCCTCGCCTTGCGCCAGCGTGATGTAACTGTTATTGGCGATCGGAGTCGTGCCGTTGCTTTGGTAGAGCGTGCCACCGGTGATGCCATAAATCTGGAAGTAGGCTGCGGAGCTGTCGCTTGCTCCCGGCTTGATCACCAGGCCGGAAGTGGTTTGCGCGTTTTCGGTCGCCGTGGCATTGGTCACTGTCGGACCGGCGAGTAAAACGGCAATCGCGGCCCTGACGGTCGGGCCACTGAGGCCGGCGGCCGTGCTGGTGAGCGATTCGCGGACGTTGAACCCACCCGGGACCAGCGAGCCGGCATTCGGCGTGAATTTTAGTCCTGCTTCGCCCTGCGCGACGGTGATGTAACTGTTATTGGCGATCGGAGTCGTGCCGTTGCTCTGATACAGCGTCCCGCCGGTGATGCCATAAATCTGGAAGTACGCCGCAGCGCCGTCGCCGGTCCCGGGCTTGATCACCAGGCCGGAAGTCGTCTGCGTGTTTTCCGTGGTCTTGGCATTCGTCACCAACGGACCGGCCAGTTGGTTGACCGTGACCGTGGCCCGAACTGCCGGACCGCTCAATCCGCTCGCGCCCGCGGTCGTTGATTCGGCGACCGTGAATCCGCCAGCGACCAGCGAGCCGGGATTCGGCGTGAATTTTAGTCCCGCCGCACCTTGCGCCAGCGTGATGTAGCTGTTGTTGGCGATCGGAGTCGTGCCGTTGCTCTGGTAGAGCGTGCCGCCGGTAATGCCGTAAATCTGGAAGTACGCCGCGGAGCTATCCTTGGCTCCGGGCTTAATCACCAGGCCGGAAGTCGTCTGCATGTTTTCCATCGTCGTGGCACCGGTCACCGACGGACCGGCCAACGTGACGGTAATCGCGGCTCTGGTTGTCGAACCGATGATTCCGGCCGCACTGGCGGTTGTCGATTCGCGAGCGGTGAAGCCACCCGGGACCAGCGAACCGGAGTTCGGGGTGAATTTGAGTCCGGCTTCGCCCTGTGCCAGCGTGATGTAGCTGTTATTGGCGATCGGCGTCGTGCCGTTACTCTCGTAGAGCGTTCCGCCGGTGATGCCATAAATCTGGAAGTAGGCCGCGCCGTCGCCAGCCCCCGGCGTAATCACCAGGCCGGAAGTGGTTTGCACGTTCTCGGTCGTGGCGGCACCCGTCACCTTTGGGGCGGGCACCGTGATGGAGTCGGTTTCGGTGGCGGTTTGGCTGGCGAAAGTGAAAGTGGCGATCGAAGCGTTATCCGACTGGGACACGCCGGGCAGTCCGACGTTCACTCCACCCGCGGCGCCGCCGAGAGCGACTTCGGTGTCAGGGATCTCTGGGACGTACAAAACGCCATTGGAGATCGCGGCGCCAGACGCCCCCAGTCCCGGCACGAGCTGAGTGTTGACCGGAACGCCGGCGGTCGTGTACTCGCTGAGTCCCTGGGCGATCACGAACAGATCGCCTCCCGACGCGATGATGGCCGAAGGAGTCCCCAGTCCCGTAATGAACGATGCATTCACCAGCGTGCCCGACGTGGTGAATTCGCTCACACTGCCGATGTCGTCGGCGTCGCTGCCAAAAGGAATCCCTAGCGAGTCGCGCGCGACGAACAAATCATTGCCTGAAATCGCAAAACTGATCAAGTCTGCGAACCCCGTGATGAGCGACGCGTTCACGAGCGCACCGGAGGTGGTGTATTCGCCGATCGTGCTATTCGACTCGGCGACGAGCAAGTCATTGCCCGACACCACGAGTTGCCCCGGGGCCGACAGCCCGCTGATGAGCGCAGCATTGACCGTGGCGCCCGACGTGGTGTACTCGCCGATCGTGCCGTTCGACTCGGAAACGAACAGGTCATTGCCCGACAAGGCGAGCCCGGCAGGCTCGGTCAGCCCCGAGACGAGCGAGGCATTCACGACGGCGCCGGCGGTCGTGTACTCGGAAATCGTCCCTTCCGAGGTGTTGAGGAAGAACACGTCATTGCCCGACACCACAATGCTGGCCGGGTCGTTCAGACCGGAAATGAGCGTACTGGCGAATTGCGAGTTCACGTATGGTCCTGCCAGCTTGGCCGCGTTGGAGAGCGTGCCAGTGGCCGTTGAACTGACCGTCGCGTGGACCGTGTAAGTGATCGTGCTACCGGCGGGCAGATCGACGTCGGTATCGTCGATCCCGCCGGATCCGCTGGCGCTGAAACCGCTTGCGCCTCCGGTCGCCGTGGCCGTGAACGTCGCGCCGCTCAGGCCGCTGGGGACGGCATCGACGACCGAAGCATCGACGGCGTCGCTAGGCCCCTTGTTGGAGACGGTGATCGTGTACGTAATGGCCTGGCCGGGGTGGGCGGAGCCGATCGAACTGCTCGCGCTCGAACCGCCCAGGTTGTCGCTTTTGGTGATCACCAGATCGGGCTGGGGATTGAGCGTGTCGACATCGTCGGCAGTGGCGATGTTATGGCCGACCGCGAATTCAGCGATCGCTCCTCCGCCGTTGAGGGTCAGTCCCGCCGTGGTGACGAAGATGTTTTGACCAGAGATGACGATCCCTTCGGCCGAAACCAGGCCCGTGACCGTGGGCGCACCCACGACCTGGCCGGAGGTGGTGTACTCGCGCACTTCACCATCGTCGCGAGTGATGTAGAGATCTCCTCCCGAGACCGCGATGCCCTCGGCCGCGACCGGCAACGTGACCAGCGGGTTGCTGCCGACGGCCACGCCGGCAGTGGTGTACTCCACGACGGTGGTGGGCCCGCCGTCGCCGCTGTTCAGCACAAAAACGTCTTGCCCCGACACCGCGATGCCGGCGGCAACGACTCCGTTGATGAAATCGGCGTTGACCACGGCGCCCGCAGTCGTGTACTCGCCAACCGACGATTGAGCTGTGTTGCCGACAAAGATATCGTTGCCGGAGATCGCAATTCCGCGCGGAGAGGCCAGGCCCGTGACCAGCGCGGCGTTGACCAGGGCGCCCGAAGTGGTGTACTCGGCGATCGAGCCTGCCAACAGGCTTGAGTTATTGCAGGTAATGAACAGATCGCCGCCGGAGACGGCAATGCCTTCGGGGTCGTCCAGTCCGCTGATCAGCGTGGCATTGACGACGGTTCCGGACGTCGTGTATTCGCCGACC
>DATJTR010000177.1:0-9622 GCA_035503215.1 Pirellulales bacterium | reverse complement strand
CGGGACGAAGACTTACCCGTCGACGATTCTAACGCCCCCCGTCGGCGCCGGGCAACGAAGCGGAACGCACGGGGCGATTGGCCCGCGTTTTCGTCACCACAAAGCTCGGACGCCGCGGGCCGGCGGAAAGTTCCACCGGTGGCAGGCCGAGGGGTGAGCCAGTTCCGGCCATCCTCAGGCAAACAGCTCCCGCACCGGCTGGCCCAGGCCGTCTTTGGTGGCATAGAAGGGGCGCTGTTCGACGTCGAAGGCGGTTTTCGGAGAAATGCCCATCGCCGTGAAGATCGTGGCGTGCAGGTCTTCGACCGAGACCGGCTTATCGGCCAAATAGGGACGCTCCTGGGCCGTGGCCCCATACAAGAACCCACGCCGCATGCCCCCGCCAAAGAGCACCACCGAGCTGCCGCCGGTGAAGTGGCGGTGCTGGCCGTAGTGTTTGAGCTCCTGGATGGCGTCGCCCTGGAACGCGGCCTGATCGCGGGCCGAGCTGCCCGGCACGCCTTCGATCAGCATGTCGCGGCTGAATTCGCTGGCAATGATCACCAGCGTGCGGTCCAACAGGCCGCGCTCTTCCAGGTCGAGAATCAACTGCGCGATCGGCCGGTCAACCTCTCCCTTGAGCCGCTTCACCGTGGCGTAACCGTTCTCGTGCGTGTCCCAATGGACGAACGGGATGTATTCGGTCGTCACTTCGATGAACCGGGCTCCGGCCTCGGTCAGCCGCCGGGCCAGCAGGCAGCCCAAGCCGAAACGGCCGGTGTTGTACCTGTCGTAGCTTTCTTTCGGCTCGAGCGACAAGTCGAAGGCTTTTCGTTCGGGCGAGCTGAGCAAGCGATAAGCGTTCTCCATCGAGCGAATCATCGACTCTTGCTGAAAGTCGCTGGCTCGCTCGCCGGCCGGGCTCCGCCGCACCAGGTCGCGATATTGTTGATAGCGCCGCTCGAAGCGCTCGGGGGTCATCCCCTGCGGCGGCCGCACGGCTTCGATCGCCTGGTCCGGAAACGGCAGCGCGAATGGTCCGTACTCGGCCCCAAAGAAACCGGCGGTGTGAAACGCCTTCAACTCTTCCTTCTCGCCGTTGCCTTCCAGCCGTTGCCCCACGTCGACGAAGGCCGGGATCACCGGATTCCGCGGACCGAGCACTTTGGCCATCCAGGAGCCGATGTGCGGAGTGGCGACGGTTTGCGGCGGCACATAGCCGGTGTGCCAGTGATATTGATGCCGCGAGTGCAGAATATGCCCCAGGTCAGGCTGCACGTGCGAGCGCACCAAGGTCGCGCGGTCCATCACCCGGGCGATGTTTTCCAACCCCTCGGTGATTTTGATGTTGTCGACCGCCGTGTCGATGGACGGGAATGTGCTGCCGACTTTCTTGATGTCCAGCCCCGGCTCGAACGGCGCATAAAATTTCGGATCCCACGTATCGGGTGCGGCCATGCCGCCCCCCATCCACAGCAAGATGCACGTGTCGGCCGTCGCCTTGGGTTGAGCAATCGCGGCCTCGGCCTGTACCCATCGCGGAGCGCCGGCGGCCAAAGCGGCCAGCGACGCCGTTCCCAACTGGCGCAAAAACTCGCGCCGCGTTTCCGCGGTCGAGCGAGCGGAATTGATCTCGAAAGTGCTCATGTTTCGTCTCCGCAGACCCGGGGGCACCGGGCGGCCGCGCCCCTCCCTTTAATTTAGCGAATCAATTGAAAGTCGGGCAGCATCACCACGGACCACAGCAAATCGGCCAGCCCATCCCGCGTCAGAGACGCTCCGGCAATCTGGCCGGCCATTTCCCGTTCGGTGGCGGTTGCCGGCCGGCACAAAAAACTTTCGAACACGAAGTCGGTTGCCTGGTCGGCGGTCCAGCCCGGATGGTCGTGCAGCAGATTGTCGGCCGCCCGGCTCAACAGGCCGGTCAGAATTGCCCCGTTCGTCAAATCGAGCGCTTCGAGCGTCGTAAATCCCTCGGGGCGCGTCGTGACGACCTGGTCGCGAATCGGCCGCCCCATCGCCCGCATTAGCGGATCGGACGGCACCAGCGATGCGCGGGCGAACCAGTTCGTGGCCCCGTGCTCGGCGGCCTGGGCCAATCGGTCACGGACCTCGGCCGGCACGAACTGTTGGTTCTTGATTGCCACAGCTGCTTGCCACGGGGCGTCGTCGCCAGGCAAGGCGGCCGGTGGCCCCGGCCCGCTCGGCGTCCACTGCCAGGTCTCGTCGCTGGCTAGCGTGATTGCCTCGCCAGTCGGCAGCGTCACGCGCGACTCGAAAAACAACGCCGCCGCATTCGGGTCTTTGCCCGCATTGCGGACGAGAATCTGGATTTCGTTCGGGCCGGCCTTGAGCGTCTTTTCCAGTCGCACGGTTTGCGGGAACGCAAGGTTCTTGCCGCTGGCCACCTGCTGCCGATTGACCCACAGCGTGAATTCGTTGTCGGCGGTAATCGCGGCCCAGGCCTGCGCGGGCTTCGCGGCCAGTTCGAACTTGCGGCGCAGGATGATCTGTTCTCCCGCCTTGGGCACTGCGTCCGAACCCTCGGCCGTGCTCCAGATCCACTGGCCGGTGAGCAAGCGTTCCCCTTCGGGCGATGGCGCGGGACGAAGCTCGGCGGCCGGCTGCACCGGTCCCGTGCCGGTGTTCATCCACAGCGTGTCCAGAAACTGTTCGGCGGTCAGCCGGCGGACTTGCGGGCCGCGAAATACGAATTGCTTGGTGTCGCTGGCCTCGCTGCCGACGCTGGGGAGCGAATAGGCCCGCGAAGTGACGATCGTGCGCATCAGGTGCTTCAGGTCGTCGCCATGTTCCGCCAGGTCGGCCGCCAGCCAATCGAGCAGTTCGTCGCTCCAGGCCGGGTTGTCGATTTCGTCGACCGGCTCAACCAGCGCCCGGCCGAAAAACCGTCCCCACAGCCGATTGACGATCGTCCGCCGCAGCCGGGCGTTTTGGCCGTCGGTCACGAGTTGCGCCAGTTCCTTTTGCCGCTCGGCGCGGCTTGCGCCGGCCGTGAGTTTCCCGATCTCGGGATTCAGAAATTGCGGCTCGGCAAACCTGCCGGTTGCCTTGTCGCAGCGAAAGATTTCCAGCGGCTTGTCGGAAAAGACGCCAGCCAAGGCGTAGGCGTCGTCGAGCTTCCAAGGGCTGATAAAGCTGTCGTGGCAGGAGGCACACTTCAGGTTGATGCCCAAAAAGACCTGCGCCAGATTCTGGGCCGCCTGGATCGGCGGCCGTTGGCTGGCGTTGACCGATCCACGCCACACGATGCCTTTCACGAAACCCTCGGCACCCGGGGCCGGCTCGACTAGCTCATGCACGAACTGCCCCAGCGGCTTGTTCACGAGAAGTGCGTCGTACAGCCAGCGAGTAATTTGCAGCCGGCCGCCGTCGATGTAGCCCGTCCCTTCATAGTCGTTTCGCAACAAATCGTTCCAGAACGACAACCAGTGTTCGGCATAGCGCGGGTTGTCGCCGAGCAAGCGGTCGGCCAGCCGGTCGCGCTTGTCGGCCGCCGAGTCGCTCAAAAAGGCCTGCATTTCGTCCGCGGTGGGTGGCACCCCAATCAGATCGTAGTACACGCGGCGTGCAAACGTCCGGTCGTCCACCACGGCGTGCAGATCGACCCCGTGTTTTTCGCCATAGGCAGCCAACAAACGATCGATCGGATGCGTCAGCCCAGGCCTGGCCGGCGGCAGTTCGACGGTGCGCGGCTTCCAGGTTCGCAGAGTGAGTTTGCGCAAGGAAACGTCGGCGTCCCAAGGCACACCCTGATCGATCCATGCCCGCAAGAGGCCAATTTCTTCGCCGGTCAGCCGCTTGCCCTGTTTGGGCATGACTTGGTCGGGATCGACGCCGGCCACGAGTTGGATGAGCAGCGATTCGCCGCCCTTGCCCGGCAGCACCGCCCGGCCCGAGTCGCTTTCGGCCAGCGTGCTGGTGCGCGTCTCCAGACTGAAGCCCCCCTCGGCTCGTCCGCTGGCATGGCAGGTGACGCAGCGATTGGCCAGGATCGGCAGAATCTCGCGATGGAAATCGACCGCGTGCGTCGCCGCCGGCGGCAATGCTGCGGCAGCCGGGGCCTCTGCCGGCTTATCTTCGGCGCTCGTCCATTCAGTCAGCCCAAGGAGCGGCACCAGCGCGGCAGCGCTGACAAAAATCCAAACGAGCGCGAGCGGCACGGTGGCGAGGCGACGAATCATGGCGGCAGGCGGGAGAGACAGGCGGGTTGTTGTCTGGGGGGGCCGGCGCGGCAGGGAACTGGCCGGTATCAACCTGAGATTTTAACATACTGGCCCGGCCGGAGCGCAGCAACAATCAGACCGTCGAGGCAAGTCTGCCGGCCGCCAAGCACGTTCTGACGCCCGAGTCGGCCAGGGCCGCTCGCACATTTCGCTTCCCATTCACTTCCGCACGACGCGGTTTCCCTCCAGGCGGCGGACCAGGCGGCGCATTTCCAGCACGCTCAGGGTGGCTAAGACTTGTGGCACGCTGAGCCGGCTGGCCGCGACCACGGCGTCGATCGTCATCGGCTCGCCGCTGAGCGCGCCAAGGACTGCGGTTTCCAATTCGTTGAGGGTCAATTCGGCCGGGCTGCGAACTTCGTGGCCGTCGGGCCTCGTGATCGGTCCGACCAGCGGCCCCAACTCTTCCAGCACGTCGTCCACCGTTTCCACCAGCTTCGCACCGTCGCGAATCAATCGATGGCAGCCGCGTGCGAGTCGATTGTCGACCCGCCCCGGCACGGCAAACACCTCACGCCCCTGCTCCATGGCGTGCCGGGCCGAAATGAGCGCTCCGGACTGGGTCGACGCTTCGACCACGATCACGCCTAGCGACAACCCGCTGATGATCCGATTCCGTTGCGGAAAAGCCCCCGACAAGGGCGGACTGTGAGGCGGAGCTTCGCTCATGAGCGCTCCTTGAGCGACCACTTCTTCCGCCAACTCCCGATGCTCCGGCGGATAAATGTTCAACAGCCCGCTGCCGAGCACCGCCAGCGTCCGTCCGCCTGCCGCCAGCGCTCCCCGGTGGGCCGCGGCGTCGATACCGCGGGCCAGCCCGCTCACGATCGTCATTCCAGCCCGAGCCAGGCTGCCGGCCAACTGTTCGGCTTGGGCGAGGCCGTAATGCGTGGCGTGACGCGAGCCGACGATCGCCACTGCCATGCTATCGGTGGGAATCAGGCTGCCCCGCAGGAAGAGGATCGGCGGCGGATCGTGAATCTCGGCCAACATCCGCGGATACGCCGCATCGGCCCGGCTGAGCAGTTCGATCGCGTGCCCGCGGCAATCAGCCAAGACGGCCTCGGCGTTGATCTCGCGCCGGGCGGCTGCGATCCGCTCGGTCAGTTTCGGGCCGATCCCTTCGACACCGCGCAGCTCGCTCGGCGCAGCGTCGAGCACCGCGGTGGCCGAGCCGAAATAGTCCCGCAGGGCACGGTGAAGCCGCGGCCCGACGCCCGGCACGAGGGCCAATTGCAGAGCGTCGAGCAGCGCCCCGTCGGCGGCGCTGCCAGTCGCGGTGGCCGCTCGCCCGCTGCCTTGAGCGGGCAAGTTCCCGCCGCCTGGGGTCGAATGCGGATCGGTCATGCGCGTTTCGCCCATCGTGATAGCAGAACCGCCAGCGCAGTCGGCCAGGACATCGACCGGCCGGGCTCGCGATCGGCCAGTCGATCACCGATCGCTTGTGGCGGTGCGCCAACGCCGCGCTGCCGATTTTAGTTCGTCCGGCGGGCCGGCGGAATCACCGGCCGTGCGCGGCCGGAGTATTAAAGTTTGATTGGGATCGCGCGGCGGCTCATTGCGCTGTCGACGGGGCCGAGTCGATTAGTTAGCATGAATCGTTTGTTTGACTTTTTCGCCGCCGCCCGTCCGGGAGAAGCCCTGAAATGCTCGACCAAGAGGTCCGCCGTTGGACGCCGACCGACGCCGCCGAACTGTATGAAGTGGCGCGTTGGGGCAAGGGTTATTTCTCGGTCTCCCCTCAAGGGCATGTGCTGGTTCATCCGACCCGCGATCCGGGGCGGTTCCTCGATCTCAAGCAGTTGGTCGACCGTCTGCAGATGCGCGGCATCGACCTGCCGATCCTGATCCGCTTCGCAGGCATTCTCAAACATCGGCTCGGCGAGATTCACGACGCCTTCGCGGCCGCCATCAGCGAACACAAATACCAAGGCCGCTACTGCTGCGTCTATCCGATCAAGGTCAACCAGCAGCGCCAGGTGGTCGAAGAGGTGCTCCGCTTCGGCAAACCGTTTCGCTTCGGGCTCGAAGCCGGCAGCAAGCCCGAGCTGCTCGCGGTCGTGGCCCTGACGGACAACGAAACGCCGATCATCTGCAACGGGTTCAAGGACGCCGAGTTCATCGAAATGGCGGTGCTCGCGCACAAGATCGGTCGGCAAATCATCCCGGTGGTCGAAAAATACACCGAGCTGGAGCTGATCCTCAAATTCGCCGAGAAGGTTGGCATTCGCCCCGCGTTCGGCATGCGCGTCAAACTGGCCGCCCGCGGCAGCGGCCGCTGGCAGTCGTCGGGCGGTTACCGCTCGAAGTTCGGACTGACCGTGAGCGAGATATTGCGGGCCCTCGGTGAACTGAAGGCCCGCGGCATGGAAGACTGCTTCAAGCTGCTCCACTTTCACTTGGGCAGCCAGATCACGAATATCCGCCAGATCAAAGGCGCGCTCAACGAAGCGGTGCGCATCTACACCGAACTGCACAAGCAAGGGGCGGGCTTGGAATATCTCGACGTCGGCGGCGGCTTGGGCGTCGATTACGACGGCTCGCAAACCAACTTCGAATCGAGCGTCAACTACACCCTGCAAGAATACGCCAACGACGTCGTGTTTCATGTGCAAACCGTGTGCGACGAAGCCGGCGTCCCGCATCCGACGATCGTCTCCGAAAGCGGCCGGGCCGTCGTGGCCTATCACAGCGCCTTGGTCTTCGGCGTGTTGGGGGTGTCGGGGCTGGGCGAAAACGACATTCCCTTGCAATTGGCCGACGACGTCGAGCAACCGCTCCGCGATCTATTGGACACCTATCATCAACTGACCCAGCGCAACGTGCTCGAAGCCTATCACGATGCCCAGCAAGCCCTCGACATGGCGATGAACCTGTTCACCGCCGGCTATTTGCCGCTGGTGCAGCGGAGCATGGCCGAGAACCTGTTCTGGGCCATCGGTCACAAAATCCAGCGGCTGACCAAGCAGATGGAGTTCGTCCCCGAGGAGCTCGAAGGCTTGGACTCCATGCTTTCGGACACCTACTTCTGCAATTTCTCCTTGTTTCAATCGATGCCCGACAGTTGGGCCATCAAGCAACTCTTTCCGGTGATGCCGATCCACCGGCTCGACGAACGGCCGACGCGCCCCGCGGTGCTGGGGGACATCACCTGCGACTCGGACGGCAAGATCGAGCAGTTCATCGACCGCCGCGACGTGAAGAAGACGCTGCCTTTGCACACGTTCACTGGCGAGCCCTACTATTTGGGCGCCTTCCTGCTGGGAGCCTACCAGGAGATCCTCGGCGACATGCACAACCTGCTGGGCGACACCAATGCCGTCCACGTCAGCATGGACAACGAGGGAGAAGTGATCCTGGAGACCGTGATCAAGGGAGACACGGTGCGCGAGGTGTTGGACTACGTCGAGTTCAACGTCGAAAGCATGATGCGGCAATTGCGCAGCTCGGTCGAGGTGGCCGTGCGCGAGTCGCGCATCAGCTACGAAGAGGCCGGCCGCTTTCTGCGGTTCTACGAAGACGGCCTGCAAGGCTACACCTATCTGGAAGAGCCGCACGAACGGTAGGCGGCTCGCTCGCTTTCACGCAGGCTTGCCTGCCGGTTCGGCGGTGCCCGCCGGTCGGTTCGTGACAAGCGTGCCGGTTGCGCCGGCGGCGACCGCCGGGCGCAGGCACCTTGCGGCCCGAGCATTCGCTAGAACGCGCACCGCAGCCGCTTCGAAACGCGGGCGATGTTGCCAGAAGTCAACGCGTTGCGTTTGCACCTCAGCAGTCGTGAGGTAGAGTTGCATCACGGCGACATGCCGAAGCCCCGCCACGGACACCCTCCCGCTGTATCCTGTCCGTCGGCGTGCTTCACGTTGCCGCTGCTTTGCCTCCCGCTCGACTGCCCCCCGGTTACGACCTGCCGATCGAACGACTCGATCGCCAACATCCTCCCCCCTGGCCGCAGGCTTCGTCGGTTTTGTTATGCGAAAACTCCTTGTTGCGACGTTCGTGCTCATTGCGCTTCCCAGCATGGTTGGTTGCCAATGCTGCCGCGCCCTTTGGGAATGCGAGCAGGCTAAAAACCAGTGGTTGCTCGACCATCTCTGCAACCATAGTCACTGTCATCAACGGACCGATCCGGCCGTAGCGCCGTTGGTGGCGGTCCCCGTGGCCACCGCGGTTGCCCCGGCCATCATGGCTCCGCCGGCCCAGCCTGTGCCCTATGTCGCCGCGCCTGCGGCAGTTTGCCCACCAGTCGCGGTCTGTCCGCCGCAGCAGATTTGCCAGCCGCAGCCGGTTTGCCAGCCCGTGACGGTCTGTCCGCAGGTCTGTCCGCAAATGCAGAATTGCTGCGAGGGGCCGGTGATTTACGATCCGCCCAGCAATTGCTGCGAGCCGATGTGCTGCCCGTAATCCCCGATCGAAATGTGATGCTCCCAGGCTGAGCGAGCCGAGCAACGATCGACACATGCGTACCGCGGCGAGCACCGCCATCCCCTGGCCGAAACGCTTGGGTTGGCCGTGCCGGCCGCGGTTTTCGTTTTTGGGCCGACCGGGTGGTGGTTCCAAATCTTTCCCCCGCCGTGCATAGTGATTGAGCCGGGGCGAACGTGTCCGCGGTTCGCCGCACAACCGCTCGGCAGGGGCAATTCCGCTTTCTCTTTCCTGGATCCATCCAACATGCTGCGATCGCTGTCGATCCTGATTGCGCTCGTCATCCTGCCTCTCCCGGCCGTGGCCGAGGAATCCTACGACGTGGTCGTCTACGGCGGCACGGCCGGCGGTGTCGCCGCTGCGGTGCAAACGGCCCGCATGGGCAAGACCGTGCTGGTTCTCGAGCCCGGCCGGCACGTCGGCGGCCTGACCAGCGGCGGGTTGGGGGCGACCGACATTGGCAACAAGCAGGCCATCGGCGGCATCGCCCGCGAGTTCTACCGCCGCGTGCTCAAGCACTACAGCCAACCGGACGCGTGGAAGTTCGAGAAATCGGCCGACTATCGCAGCGATCGCCGCAAGGCGGAGGACGACGCCATGTGGACGTTCGAGCCCCACGTGGCCGAGGCGATCCTCCGCGAGATGATCGCCCAGGCCAACGTGGCCGTTCATTTCGGCGAGCGACTGCGCAGGCCCGACGGCATCGAGCGCGCGGGAGCCGCGATCGTGGCCATCACGATGGAAACCGGCCAGCGATACACGGCCAAAATGTTCATCGACGCCAGCTACGAAGGCGATTTGATGGCCGGGGCCGGCGTCGCCTACCACGTCGGCCGCGAGGACAATTCGGTGTATGGTGAAACGCTGAACGGCGTGCAGCTCGGCATGAAGGGGCATCAGTTCAAAGTTCCGGTCGATCCCTACCGCGTTCCCGGCGACCCGGCCAGTGGGTTGGTCGCGGCGATTCACGAGGGCGG
>DATJTR010000176.1:0-3075 GCA_035503215.1 Pirellulales bacterium | reverse complement strand
CTTTCTCAACCGGTTTGCCCTCCGCCTTCTCCCCCTCTTTCTCCTTGAGCCGGGGGTTCAGGCCGGAGAAATCGACGTTCGGGGCGGCCCGATCGCCCTTGTCGATTTCGTAATAGGTGTGTTTTTCGACGCCGGCCAGCGAGGCCCAAAACCGGCCGGGAAGCTGCCGCACATATTCGTTCAATTCCCGCACCGCTTCGTTGTAACGCTCGCGGGCGACCGCCAGGCGATTTTCGGTCCCTTCCAGCGAATCGTGCAGTTTCAAGAATTGTTCGTTCGATTTCAGCTCGGGATAGGTTTCTTGCAACAGCAGCAGCCGCGAGAGGGCGCCGTCCATTTGCCGGCCAGCTTCCTGCTTCTCGGGAACGGTTTGGGCGCTGAAGAACGATTTGCGAGCCTCTTCGATGCCGAGAAAGACGGTTTGTTCCTGACCGGCCACTCCCTTCACGGTGTTGACCAGCTCGGGGACGAGGTCGTTGCGGCGTTTCAGTTGGTTGTCGACTTCGGCCCAGGCGCCGTTCACCTTTTCGTCGAGGCCGACGACATAGTTGTAGCCGCAGCCGCTGGCCGACAGGGCGACGAGGGCGGCCAGCAGGGGAAGAAGAGATTTGAGGCTTGAGGCTTGTGGCTTGTGGTTTTTCATTTCCGGCCCGTGCGTTTGTGTACAGATCGAATCCATGCGATGCCACCTGAGAATGTCGAGAGCATCTTACCAATCGGCCCCGCCGCCACCGCCGGCAGTGCTGCCGCCGCCGCCGAAGTCGGAGCCGCCCGATCCCCAACCGCCCCCCGATCCGCCGCGGAAATCGCCGCCGCCGATGCCCCAATAGCCGCCGGGCAGGGGAGGAAAATCGTTGCGGCCCCAGCCCGAGGTGTTCCGGCCCCAACGCTGCTGTTGGCGGCGCTGTTGCCGACTGATGATGATCACGGCGATGACCATGATAAGCAATACGACGAAGAAGACCACCGCTCCCCCTTGGTCCTGCCGATTGGCGAACTGCAGGGGCTGGTTCGAGATGCCGGTCAGTTTCACGCCGGCGTCGGAGGCCACGCGCTGAGCCACGGCTTGGACCAGTGCGAACAGGCCTTGGGCATACTGCCCGCGGGAAAAGAATTGGCGGGAGACCTGGCGGGTTGCCGTGCCGCACCAACTGTCGGGCAGAATACCCTCCAGCCCGCGACCGGTTTCGATCCAGATGCGGTGCTCCTTGAGCGCCAGGACGATCAGCGCGCCGTTGTCTTTGCCTTTCTCGCCCAGCTTCCACTTGTCGTAGTGCCGCACCGCGAAGGGAGCGATTTCCTCGCCCCGCAGGCTGGGAACGGTGAGCAGCTTGATTTGGGCGCCGGTTTTTTCGCGCAGCTCGTGCAGCCACTCGATCAATTGCCGCCGGGTCGCCTCGTCGAGGACGCCAGCCCGATCGATGACCGGCGTGTTTTGATCGTCGATCGTGAGCTGCGTGGAGGCCGAGGGGAGATCGTCCGCGGCATTGGCAGATCGTGCAGAGGAGGGAGCCAGCAGCGCGGCAAGCGACAGGGCGACGAATGACAAGAGAGCAGAAGGGCGCGTGGGGCGGCGGCCAGCGGCAGCGGACGGACGGCTCATGACCAACGGTCGGCCGAATCGCCGAGCGCCTGAATGTCGGCGTGGAGCAAATGGAACTTGTGGCGATAGGCGGTATCGGAGTGGTCCATCGTCCGGCGGACGCCGAGCAGTTCGCGGTCGAGCAGCCGCTCGGCCGTGGCCACGCGGGCAAAGGGGCCTTCGTAGTCGTACCGGCCCGTCAGCCAGGCCAGGCCGGCCAGGATGCGCAGCAGTGTGTGCAGGGCATGGGCGCCGACGCGGCCCAGGTGTTCTTCGTCGTCGCCGGCCGTGAGCACGCCGCGCTGCAAATGGATTTCCAACACGCGCAGCTCGCGTTCGCAAGCCAGGCGGACATGGGTGGGATGGATCGTCAGATCGGCAAAAAAGTCGGGGCCGTGAAGCGGGGCGCGGCGCTGCACGATTTCGATCAACTCCAGCGGAAACGTATCGCGCGAGCGGTCGATCGCCGTACGGGTGAGGGCCCAGGGGGCCGAAAAACCCCAAGCGCCGAAGCGATGCCCTTCGCGGCCGACGCGGCGGAGCGTTTCGAGATCGATGCGGTCGAAGACGGCCACGCTCGACAAGGTTGGCCCGCGCCGGGCCGGTTCCTGCGGCCAGTGGCCGTAGAGCGTAATCGCTTCGAGCCGTTGTCCGGAGAGCGCGACCAGCCGTTCGACATACCAAGCGACCGGCTCGGCCCAGGCCGGCGGCACGGCAACGCTGGCCGTAGGATTGGCCGGACTGGCGGCGTTAGGAGCCGACGGGCTCATGCAGTTGGTCTTCTGCCTGGAACGAGGGATCGGGCGAGGGCACGGCGACCCAGGGCGCGCAAGCAACGAAGCGCGTGCAGCGGCGTGGGCCAGCGGCGGGTTCAGTGAAGCCGGCCCGTGGGGAAATGTCAACCGTGGCCGGCGCGCGCAGCGGCACACGGCGACCGTGTGCAAACGAGCGAAGAAAAAACGTGCCGTCGATCGAGCCGTCCGTGCGACAGCCCTGCGCGTTCAGCCGCGCTGGGTGAGGCGGCGCTGCGCGACGTCGAGCAGGTGACGGAGCGGTTTGCGGCGGATGCGCAATTTAGCTTCTTCGACCAGGCACCAGCGATGTCGGGGCAACCGCGAGCCGTTGCCATCCGCATCCGCATGCTCAGCTTCGACCAGAAAAGCGGTCACCGATTCCACCGTGTCGCCGCGCGAGGCCTCGAACTGGCCGAGCGGTTCGGCATCGACGCGGCCCGCGAAACCGGCCTGGGCGCAGGGAACCAGAAGTTCCTGGGCATTTGCGCCATCGTCGCCGGCATCGGAGGCTTGCGGAAAATCCCAATCGCGATGGTTCGGAAACAAAAAGAGGCAGAATTCCACACTGCCCCGCTGACGGCGGTACGGAATGCCGTAGCAAAGTTGAACCAAGTTTTGTTCCTTCTGGATCACAGCCGCCAGCCTCCCATGCGAGCAAAACGATCGATCCACACACCGGTTTCGGTACCCCGACTGGGG
>DATJTR010000175.1:0-6274 GCA_035503215.1 Pirellulales bacterium | reverse complement strand
CCTCACGGACGCGGCCAAGCGAGAAATCACCGAAGTGATCGAGCGCCATCACGGCCAGCTCAAAGTGATGGAAAACCCAACCACGACTCTCGAGGAATTGTTCTTGGCGATCGTCCGCGACAGCGAAGCACGTCCGGGTCGTCGCGCAAAAATCGACACCGATTCGGCGCCGGATCCATCGCCGCCGGCGTGAACCTTCGACCAAGGTTTGACCCATTCCGATCGCCCGCAAGCCGTCCGAGCGTTGGCGGGTGCCACGGCGAACCGGGCGCCACGCGGCGCAGGTTTACCTGGATCTCCGTTGCGAGCGAACCAATAAGAATAGCACTGCATGGTAGTTACTCAGCTTTACGATCTGGCGAGCTGGTTGCCCGGGGCGATCGCGTATTTCTTCGAACTGGGCGCGGCGCTGGCCCTGGCGGCAATCGTCATTTCGTTTTTGATCTCTGCCTTCCGCTACGGACCGTTGGCAGGCGGCGACATCGTCTTCCGCGTGGCGACGACCGCCGTGGCCGATCTGGCCCGCACTTCCCCGCGGCGGGTTTGGGCCATGGCTCGTCTCGCGATGCATGAATCGCTGCGCCGCAACGTGCTGGTGGCTCTGGCCGTGTTCGTGGTGTTGTTGTTGTTCGCCGGCTGGTTTTTGGACGACACAAGCCCCGATCCGAGCACCTTGTATCTGACTTTCGTTCTATCGGCCACGACCTGGCTGGCTTGGGCCCTGGGGGTGTTTCTCAGCGCGTTCAGCCTGCCGGCCGATTTCAAGACGCGCACGATCTATACGGTCGTCACGAAACCGGTCCGGCCGGGCGAGATCGTGTTGGGGCGGATTCTAGGATTCACCATCATCGGTTCGGCCCTGCTGGTCATCATGGGAGTGATGAGCTATGTGTTCGCCTCCCGGCTGCTCGACCACTCGCATAGCGTGGAAGTCGCCAGCTTGCAGCCCGACGCTGAGGGTGGAAACGGAGCCCTCGTCGGACGTACCAGTTCTTCGCACGGTCATCGGCACGAGGTCAGGCTGGACGCCGATGGCTCGGGCAAGACCGATTTGAAGAACGGGCACTGGCACGAGATTACGGCCCGCGCCGACGGAGACAAAACCGCCTATACGCTTTCCGAACCGCGCGGCATGTTCGTCGCCCGCGTGCCTGTTTACGGCGAGCTGCGGTTCAAAGATCGCGGCGGTCATGGCGGCGACCGCGGGATCAGCGTTGGCAAGGAGTGGAAGTACCGCAGCTTTATCGAAGGAGGCACGCTGGCGGCCGCGATTTGGACCTTTCACGACATTACGCCCGAGCGGTTTCCCAATGGCCTGCCGATCGAAATGACGATCCGCGTCTTTCGCAGCCACAAGGGGGACATCAACAAAGGAATCGGCGGCAGCCTGATCGTGCGCAACCCCCGCACCGGGCGGAGCAGCGTCGACATTCCCTTTACCGCCCAAGACCAGGAGATCGACTACAAGAAAATCGAACCAAGTCTTTTCGATCCGTCGGGTCAGAAGCTCGACCTGTTCAGGGACCTGGTCGACAACGGGAACGTTGAAATCCAGATCACCTGCCTGGCGCGCGGACAGTATTTCGGCATGGCCATGCCCGACCTGTATCTGCGGGCGGCCGATGCTTCCTTCCAGGCGAATTACGCGAAGGCGTTTTTTGGCGTTTGGCTGACGATGGTGCTGGTGATTAGCTTCGCCGTGATGTTCAGCACGTTTCTCAGCGGACCCGTGGCCATGCTGGCCACGGTCGCGATTTTGGTCATCGGCTGCTTTACCGAGGACATCTACGACCTGGCCAACGGCATCACGCAGGGGGGAGGGCCCTTCGAATCGTTGGTGCGGATCGTCAAGCAGCAAAACATGGTCATCGAGATGGAAGAGGGGCTGACCAAAACGGTCGTCCAGTCGATCGATGCCGCCATGCTGTTCTTGATGAAGGGGCTGGCCGGCCTGCTCCCCGATTTCAGCAAATTCGACGAAGCCTTCGTGAATCACCTGGCCAAGGGCTTTGACATTTCGCCCGACACGGTTGGCGTCTGGGGGTTGCGTGGCCTCGCCTATCTGTGCGTGGCCTTCGTCGTGGGATATTTCTTCCTGAAGACTCGCGAGGTGGCCAAATGAACCGCCGCCGTTCTCTCTGGCACAAAGTGGCCTACGCCACGGCCATCGTCGTTCTGTTGTTGCCGTTATCCTATCTGAGTCAGCCGCGGACTACCGCCTTGCACGGCGGCGAGTCGGTCGGATCGCCGGGAGGCAAGCTGGCCCAGCTGCGCGACGAATACGGGCTCAGCCAGGCCGATCTCGGCGAGCTCGATCCGACCAGCGAAGCATTGAAGCTGGTCACGCTCGGAATGCGCGGACCGGCCGCGAACATCCTTTGGCAAAAGGCCAACGAGTACAAAAAGACCGAAGACTGGATGGGCTTCTCGGCCGCCTTGGAACAAATCATCCGCTTGCAGCCCAACTTCATCAACGTCTGGCGGTTTCAGGCCTGGAACCTCTCCTACAACATCTCGGTTGAGTTCGACGACTATCACGACCGCTACGACTGGGTGATGAAGGGGATCAATTTCATCATCGGCGGCACCAACTACAACAAGAACGAGCCGCGGCTGCTCTACGACGTCGGCTGGTTCATCGCCCAAAAGATCGGTCGGGCCGACGAGCACCTGCAATACCGCCGGCTGTTCCGCGAAGACGACGATTTCAACGGCAGTCGCAAGCCGAGCGACCGCGACAATTGGTTGGTCGGCCGCGAATGGTTCCTCAAAGCTCAAGAGGCCGTCGACAAACTCGGCATGCCCATCAAAGGGATCACTCCGCTGGTCTTCCATTCCTATCCCTCGATGGCGCTGATCGACTACACGGAAGCGATCGAGGACGAGGGGACGTTTGGCGAAGTGGCCAAGAACGCCTGGCGCAAAAGCCAGCAATCGTGGCAGGAGTTCGGCGATCGCGAAATACCCACCACCTACAACATTCCCATCCGCTTGAACGACTACGAGCGGACCGAGGAGCGGGCGCACGAATCGGTTGCCGCTCTCGACGAACTGCTGCCGGGCATGCGCGACAAGATTCGTCAGGAGCGGATCGAAGCCTTGTCGCCGGAAGACCGTCAGATTTGGGACACGCCGGACGGCGACCGCACCGCGGAGCAGAAGAATCGCGCCGCTCAGATCGAAGCGACGCTCAAGCCCAGCTACCTCGAAATCGCGCAGCGGGCCGACACCGCCAAACAGCTCGAAGCCTTGCGCCTGGCGGACGCCGCGACTCACGACGAGTGGCTCGCTGGCGTCATCGACCGCTACCGCGACATCGTCAATTTCAAATACTGGCGGTTGCATTGCCAAGTCGAGCAGACTCCAGAAGCCCTCGCGGCCCGCAAAGCCATTTACGAAGGATCGCACGCCTTTCGCAATTCGGACCTGAACGCCGCGAAGAAGCAATACGACGAAGGACTGGCCAATTGGCGGGCCGTTCTCGACGCCTATCCGGAACTGCTCAAGGAAACCATCGTCGTTGACGAATTGGTCGACGTGATCAAGGAATACACCGCGATTCTCGATCAGCACGACATCGAATTCCCAGAACCCTTCGTGCTGCAGGACGTCATCGACGAAAAGAACAAGTCTCCCTATCCGCTGACCCCAAAAACCGAAAAACAAACGTCGCCGGCCGACGTAACGGGTCCCTCGGCCGAGGCCGACCGGGGAATCAAGAAGTCCGACGCCCAGCCCGAAACCGAGCCGCCGGCGAAACCGTAACGATGCCGGCCTTGCGTCTCACGCCGTTGAGCTGCTTCCCCACCAGTGCCGCGCGTTCCCGCGGCGGAAGTCGCGCTCACGCCTCGTCGTTGTGCGTGTCGACCGGTGGCGGGCCGTAGAACCGGCGGATGTCGATCCCGCCTTTCTGCTCTTCCTCCAGCAGCTTCAGCCGCGCTTCCATCCGCTCCACGCGCCGCATCAGTGCCGGCAGCATCTCGGGTGTTTGATTGGGCGGCTCGCGGCGCGGCACTTCCGGATATCCCAGTTGTCGGTGGAGCGCGGCAAACAAAAGGATTGGATCCTTTTGGCGATTGGCCACTGCAATCCGCCCTTCGCGCGGACCGAACAACACGGCCGCTTGCGATTCCGTGACTGGGTGTCCCGCACGCTCCTGTTGTTCCAGGTAATGAGCGCTGCGGGCGTAGATCAGATCGGCGACGTCGATCAGCCCGACTTGCCGGCGCACGATCAAGATCCACTGCCGCCAGGGCTCGTCGTAGGCCGGATCTTGCGACATCGCGGTCAAGCCGGGGTCGTAGCCCAAGCGGTTGCGGGCAATCGATTCGAACTGATAGAGGAACAGCCCTTGCGGAGTGGCTCCCTCGGCTCGATAGCTGGCCTCGCGCGCCAGAATCTCCAAGGCCAGCGACAGATCGAAGCGACTTCGATCGTTCTCCGCCTCGCCGACCACGAAGCTTTGAAACGGCGTGAAGTAATGGGGAAGCTTGGCCATCGCCGTGCCGAACACTCCTTGCAACTTCAATTCGCCGGCCATGAAGTCGATGGCCATCGGCAACTTGGTCGTGGCCAGGATTTCCTCGCGGACGCTGGTGAGCAGGTCTTGCGTCGACAAGCCTTCGCCGATTCGCGCCTTGAGCGCGCGGAAGAAATGGGCCTGCTCGATGTATTCTTCCCGATCCAGCATCACTTATCGCTCGGCTCGGCATCTTTGGGCGCGGGGCGCAAATACCTGTCGAGAAAACCGATCGCCGCCGTCATCGCCTCGACATTGAAAAATGCATCGATGTGTCCCGCACCGGCGACCGTGTGCAAGACGGCCGGCACGCGGCTCGCCGAGAGCTGCTCGACCATCCTGCGCGGACTGGCCAAAGGCACGAGACCATCGGTTTCGCCATGAAAGAAAAAGCTGGGAGGGTCGTCGGCGGTCACGAAATTCAGCGGCGACGCTTGCGTGTAGAGCTGCGGTTTCTCGGCCCGACTTCCGCCTAGCCAATAAGCCAGACGGCCGCTGTCGGCCGGCAGCGAGCGGAAATCGCACGAAGCTCCACCGGCGACGGCGCACTGCAGGCGTGTGCTGGGAGCGTCGGCCGGCGCGTCTGCCCCCTCCAAACCGTCATCGGCGTCGGTCACTGCCAACAGGGCCACGAGCTGTCCTCCGGCCGAATAGCCATAGCCGCCCAAGTGGGCGGGGTCGAGCTTGTAGAGGTTGGCATGCGCGCGGAACCAACGCACGGCGGTCTTGCAATCGTCGATTTGTGCCGGAAACAGATGCTTGGGGGCCAGCCGATAATCGATCGAACAGGCCGTGTAGCCATGCTCGGCCAGCGCCGCGCCGATGCGCGACATGTGCCCCTTGTTCCCTGACATCCATGCCCCGCCATGCACCAAGAGCACGCCCGGGAACGGGCCCTCGCCCGCCGGCACGTAGACGTCGCATCGTAAGGGTTGTTCAGCGGCGGTCGCGTAGAGGACGTCGTGCTGTTCGATGTATTTGCGTTCGGCGTTGGCTAGCCGCCCGCCGGACAGCCACGCCAGCAGCACGACGAGGCCGACGAACGTTGCACTGGTGGCAACGGAACTCCGTCGCCTGACGAACGGGATCAAGCTCTCCATGACCGATACAATCCCACTTCTCCGCCCTTTTTTCGAGACTCGCGGCCGAGGCGGTTCGTGCAGCAATCCCCGCGGCCAAAATGCTCGAACTGGCGATCTTTGGCCGCTCACCTATAATATCACGTGGAGTCGTATCCCATAGACCGGAGCTGTTTCCGTGAACGATTCGTTCTCGAAAGTTGACGAGGCCATTGAAGCGATCGCACGCGGCGAAGTGGTCATCGTCGTCGACGCGGAAGATCGCGAAAACGAGGGAGACTTCATCTGCGCCGCGGAGAAGGTGACTCCCGAAATCGTCAATTTCATGATCACGCACGGTCGCGGGCAGCTTTGCATGCCGATCCTTCCCGAGGTCTGCGAACGGCTCAAGCTGCACCCCATGGTCGAGTCGAACACCGCTCCCTTGGGGACCAGCTTTACCGTGCCGGTCGACCACCGCCACGCAAAGACCGGAATCACCGCCCAGGAGCGGGCGCAAACCATCCAGGCGATCGTCGATCCGACGAGCAAGCCCTCCGATTTCGTCCGGCCGGGGCACCTGTTTCCGCTGGTGGCCAAGGAGGGGGGCGTCCTACGCCGTGCCGGCCATACCGAAAGCGCGGTCGACCTGGCCCGTCTGGGCGGCCTGACGCCGGCCGGCGTGCTTTGCGAAATT
>DATJTR010000174.1:0-2981 GCA_035503215.1 Pirellulales bacterium | reverse complement strand
GAATTGCGCAGCGTTCGGCACGCCAAACAACTGCAGATGGACCTGGTCGATCCGAAGTGGAACCTCGCGCCCCGGCCCGACGAATCGCCGGCTTGGGAAACCTACAAGCCCAAGGAGCAAGAGCGGTTCGACGCCATCATGGCCGTCTACGCCGCCATGATCGAAGCCATCGATTCCAGCATGGGCCGGCTGGTCGAAGGATTGGAAAAACGGGGCGCGCTCGACAACACCCTGATCGTCTTCTTGAGCGATAACGGCGGCAACGCCGAGAGCGGCCCCAACGGCACCACCGCCGGCGAAGGACCCATCGGCGGGCCAATGTCGCGCGTCTTCCTGGGCATGAACTGGGCCACGGCGGCCAACACTCCCTTTCGCCGCTACAAGCATTTCACGCACGAAGGAGGCATCAGCTCGCCCTGCGTCGCCCATTGGCCGGCCGGCATTCCCGCCGACCGCCGGGGCAAAATGGAGCGGCAGCCAGCCCAGTTGATCGACATCATGGCCACGGCGGTCGATATTTCGGGGGCCAAGTATCCCGCCAAGTTCGACGGCAACGACATCCTGCCGATGGAAGGAGTCAGCCTGCGCCCGGCCTTTGCCGGCAAATCGCTCGATCGCCAGCAGCCCATCTTTTGGGAGCACGAAGGCAACAAGGCGATCCGCGATGGCCGCTGGAAGCTGGTGCAGAAATGGAAAGGCCCGTGGGAGCTCTACGACATCGATGCCGATCGGACCGAGCAGCACGACCTGTCGGCCGAGCAGCCCGAGCTGGTCGCCAAGCTGGAAAAAGCTTGGACCGATTGGGCCGCCCGCGCGTTTGTCGACGACTGGCCAGGGCCCGACCACACGGCCTGGGGACAGGACATCAGGAAGTAGACTTGCCGAACGATTCTACTGGGGAGCGCGTCGCGAGTTCGCGCGCCCGCGCCGCTCAGCGACTATTCTGCCCGTGCTGGTGACTGGTGTCCGGCGATTGGGCATTCGTGCCGGGGCTGTTCAGATCGAACAGACTGACCGACCAGCCGGTGTTGTCGGTGTCCATTCGACTGACTTCCAAGCGGCTGCCGGAGCCCAGATTCGGCGCGAGCGAATTGAGAGCGCCGCCGCCCAGGTTTTGCAGAACCGCTTGCGCGAAAGATTGGGTGTCGTTGCCCGCGGCAGCGGGCGCCGCCAGGGCCGACAAGCTCTGCCCGGCCGCGTGGCCCGGCTTGGGCTCGATCGTGCCGGCCGCAAGCGTCGGCGACATGCCGAACAGCATCTGTTCGTAGCTGACGACGAACCGCCGGCGTGGATCGTTCTCGCTATCGCCGCCTGCGAAGAATGGCGCGAAGAGATTCCAATGCGGCACGAAGCTGATCCCATCCAGGGGCTCGGCCGCTTCGCTTTCGGTATCGCTATCCGACACGATGGCGATGCCAAAGCCGTCATCCGCGCTCGGAGCGCTTTGTTGCCCCCACAGCGATTTGGGGAGAAGCAGCAGGGCCAGCATGGCCACCGACCAGGAGGCGACGCGGTGATTCGGCGCGATTCGCATAGACCTGCCTCGTGCGATAGCATGGCCGCCGGCCGCCGGCCGCGGCCGGCGCCCCGCGGTAGTCTTTATCGGTCGCGGTGGCAGTGCGAGTTAAGCGGGAAGGGCAAGCTTGCGGGAACGCCAGCGACGCCCAGCAGCCAAGCAATCGGGCGCTCGCGTTTGGTTGATGGCGCTACCGAGCCTGCAAAGGACTGCCGGCACACTTCGGCTGTAGCGCATCTCGTGAAGGTGGAGTTCCGTCGGCTGCACTAACCCGAAGCCCCCCGCCTGCGGCGAGTACCCGCGAGGGTTCTTCGTCTTTGCTCCCTCGCTTGCGCTTCGGGTTAGTCGGTCGAACGTCACACCGCGACCGGGCGCGCCGTGGCTGGGCGCGCCAGCGGCAGAACCGGCCTTGCGACATTCTGTAGCCGCCGGTATAAGTTTGCCCCGCTCGGCGTCGTTTCAAGCGGCCGGGCTCCCATCTTTGTCGATCGCGGGCACTTGTCGCCCCTGCAAGCTACCGTCTGACTGCGACACCGGCACTCGCCGGACATTCATCCGAGATTCGCACAAGCGAAGCCTTTTTCACCTGGGCTGACTCTGCCAATCGCGCCGCGCTGTTTGCACGCTCAAGCGGCGCGAAACCGAAGGAAACAATCGGGATGATCGGAGCGGACCCACACGCGACGACTCCCAGAAGAACGACATCGGATCGAGCCGGTGGAGCGAGCCGCTGGGCGACGGGCGAAAGCCCTGCAAGCCATGCGGCGTCGGTCGCAGGCCGAGCTCGGTTGTTTGTCACCCATCTATAAGCCACCCATCACCATCACCTCGAGGCGGTCTTTTCCATGAAACGAATTACATGGTTCCCGTTTGTGGCGATCGGCGTTGCCGGTATCGGATTAGTTTGTCCCACGGGCGCGTTTGCCGCCCCACCTGCTCCCGCGCCGGCACCCAAGGCCACGGCGCCAGCTCCCGCGCCAGCGCCCAAGGTCACCGCGCCTGCTCCGGCGCCAACCCCGGCACCCAAGGTCACCACGCCGGCTCTGGCGCCAGCGCCGGCAGCCAAGACCGCGGCCCCCGCGATTACCGATGTGACGTTGGGCGCAGGCGGCTCGCTGCAAGGCCAGGTTCTCAATTCCAAAGGCGCTCCCGTGCCTCAAACCACGGTCACGGTCAAGGCTGCCGGCAGCAGTGTGACCACCGTCACCGATTCGCAAGGCAATTTCTCGGTTGCCGGCGTGAAGGGGGGCGTGGTGGAAGCCAACGCCGCCGGCAGCACCAGCGTGTTGCGTGCCTGGACCCCCGAGGCCAGTCCGCCGTCGGCGTGCAAGGTGCCGGTGACCGTGACCTGCGATCCCATCGTTCGCGGACAGTCTCCTGGCGGCCCCGGCTATCAGTGGCCGACCGAACAGTTGGGATGCCACTTGCCCGAGTGCAAACTTCCGCCGCCGGGTTTGATTTGCCG
>DATJTR010000173.1:0-10415 GCA_035503215.1 Pirellulales bacterium | reverse complement strand
GCTGCTCGTTCTTCGATTGGTCCCTGCCCTCTCCGTTGGGAGTCGATTCCATTGGCTGATCGGCCGGTCCATCTCCCTCCTGTTTGCCCGAGTCGGGTTTGTTGGGATTTGGCTTCGCATCGGGCGAGTTCTCGCCGCCGTTCTCGTCGGCCTGCTCATTGCCGCGGGCCAGGTCGTCCCGGGCATTGTTCGACTTGGCCGGGGCCAGAATCCGCGCCCGGCGGTGCGCCGTCTCTGCACGATTCGCCTGGGGCGTCTTGTTGTCCTCGGCCCAGGCCCAGTACTCGAGCACGTCACCGACTTTCAGTCCGAGCCGTTGGGGCGTTAGAGTGAGCTTGCGATGGAATTGTCCCTGCCAGGGCTTTCCGTCCTTTGCCGTCGCATCGAGCAGCGATTTTTCGAAGGGTTGCCCACCCGTTGGTTGGCCGACGAGTGACACGCGTGCCAGGGCGAAGTCGGGATCGTGCGCCGAGATTTCGCAGGCCAAGGAACCATTGAGTGGAACCTCCACCTCTTCCTGCTTGGGAGCGAGAACCTGGATCTCGGGAGGCACGTCGGCAGTGACTTCGATCTGGTGGCGGATCGGTTGCGGGTTTTCGACCCCCGCGGTGTTGGTGAAGCGCAATTGATAGCTGGAATGCTCGGGCGTTTGGCGATCGGCCTTCAGTGCCAGTGTGATCGTGGCCTTGGCCTGGCGATCGTCGAACGTCATCCGCAGATCGTCGGTGCCGTCGCAATCCAGGTCGACCGAGGCCGACTTGATCGGCTGATTGGCCAACGCGCGCAGGGTGACTTGCGTTCCTTCGATGGCCTTCAGGTCGCCTTGGTGATCGAGCGTCTGGCCGACCATGCCGGTGTAGTTGGGATAGAGGTAATCGGCGCTTTCGACAACGATGGTCGGCGCGGCCTCGACGGCCAGGCGAAACTCGCTGCTGACCGCGTCCCCCGCCACGATGCGATAGCTGACGTCTTGCTGGATGCCCCCCTTTCCTTCGGGCAAGTCGCACTCGAAGAGAAACCCGTCGATGGCGGTTTCCATCGGTACGGGCCGGTCGACGATCTGGCCGTCGTCGGTGCTGTAGAGCAGCTTGATGGGTTGATTGCCGGTGACGCCGCGGACCTGAGCGCTGATCTTGGCCCGTTGCCCGCGCATCACGGTACCGTTGCCGGGTCGCACTTCGACGATCTCGACGCGCGTCGGCGGCGCCAGATCGGCCCAGGGAAAGACGATGCGGCCGACGGTCCGAAACGGATCTTTCGGCGAGGCGACCTTGTAGAGGCCAGCGACGAACAGGAGTGCCAGAAAGACGTAGCCGATTTTGATCAACTTCGAGCGGTCGATCGCCGACTCGACCGGAACCTGCGCCAGTCCCGTGGCGGCGTGTTGTTCGATGGCTTCGTAAACCTGCGGTGCGAGGCCGGTCGGATTGGTCCTGAGCAGCAAAAAGTTGATCAGGCTGTTTTTCAGGGTCGGCTTGCTCCGCTCGATCGCGTAGGCGGCGTACACCGGGTTAATGCGGCGGATGCACAAGGGGAGCAGCGTGCGCCAGCAATAGGCCAAGGCCGCGGCCAAATAAACGACGAGTGCCAGCCAGCGACCGACGCGCCCGATGCCCCCCGGCACCAGCCAGTGGTCGCACAGTACCCCCAACAGAAAGAAAGCCAGCGTGCCCGCAAACAAGGTCATCAGGCTCGCGGCGATGTCGACCGTGCGAACTTGCCGCCGAGCGGCGTGCAGCTGGTTATCGATGAACTGATCGTAGGCGACCAGTTCTCCCGTGCCCTCCGCGGGATGCCGGTTCGATTCACCGGGCCGAGACCTGTCGCCCGCCGGGGGTTTTGCCATGCCTCACTCCGTACGCTTGAGCTGGGCGGAAAAACCCGCCCCGCTACCCCTTAAGTATAGACGCTCGGTCGAGGGGGAACATTCCCGCGCGGGCGGCGGAAAACAGGCGCCGGCTTGCCAGGCGGCGTGGGCAACCGATACGATCGGCCTCTTGCACCAAACTCAGCCCCGCGAATTCAGTTACAGCGAGCCATGCTCTATCTTGTCACCGGCGCAACCGGACTGGTGGGAAACAACGTCGTGCGGCTGCTGTTGGCACGCGGCGACCGTGTGCGCGTGCTGGCGCGGGCCACCTCCGATCGGCGTCCACTGGCTGGGCTGGACGTCGAACTGGCCCAGGGCGACGTGCGCGACGCGGCCGCGGTCGACGCGGCCGCACGGGGCGTCGAGCGGATCGTGCATGCCGCGGCCTACGTCCACATCGGTTGGACCCAGCTCGAACAGTCGCGGGCGATCAACGTTGCCGGCACCGCGAATGTTGCGGCCAGTGCCCGCCGGGCCGGCGCCCGGCTGGTTCACGTGTCGAGCGTCGACGCGATGGGGCTGCCCCCCGGCGGCGCGCCGTCGGACGAAGATACGCCGGTCGAGGGCGGGGTGCTATGCCCTTACGTCGTCACCAAGCGCGAAGCCGAGCAGGCGGTGCAGGCGGAGATTGCCCAGGGGCTCGACGCCACGATCGTCAACCCGGCCTACATGATCGGCCCCTGGGATTGGAAGCCCTCGTCGGGACGGATGTTGCTGGAAGTGGCTCGGAACCGCGGCGTGGTGGCGCCCTTGGGAACGAACAACTATTGCGATGTGCGCGACGTGGCCCAAGGAATTTTGACCGCCGCCGAGCGGGGAGCGACGGGGCGGCGTTACATATTAGGGGGCGAGCGGCTGAGCTATTTCCAGGCCTGGCGGGTTTTCGCTCGTGTGACGCATGCCCTGCCGCCGCTGCTGCCGGCCGGCCCGTTGGTGCGGATTGCGGCCGGGCGGTGCGGTGATTTGTGGACCCGGCTGACGGGGCGCGAACTCGACGTCAATTCGGCGGCAACGGCCATTGCGGCCCAACGGCGGAATTTTGTCAGCACGCGGGCCGAACGCGAATTGGATTACCGCCCGCGCGGTTTGGCCGAAGCGGCCGAGGCAGCTTGGCAGTGGTTTCGCGAGCACAAATACGTTTGAGAATGGTTATAATGCTTTTCTGCTTGCATCGGTTGCGGCGTCGACCGAGGCGTGGCATGCTTTGGACGGCGGAACCATTGCAGATCGGAACAAGGGAATAGAGCGTGCATCATCGGTCGCACTACGCGTCGATCGTCTTCTTGGGGACCATCGTCCTTGCGCGGCTGGCCGCGCCGTTGGCTGCCGCCACGCCCGCCGAAGACCGGGCGACGCTGCGCACTGCCGAATCGGCGACCAAAAAAGCCAGCCGGCTCTTCGCCGCCAAAGATTTCAAGGCGGCGGGGGACGCGGCACGCGAAGCCCAGGAAGCTCTCGTCGAGCTGGAGAAGAGCGATAACCGGTCGCTGGCCCAGCCGCTGGCCGTCGTGCGAAAAAGTCTGACGAAGCTGCACGATCAACTGGCCGGCGAGAAAATCGCATTGCCCGATCTGCCTCCGGCCGCGCTCTCGGCCAAAGCGGGCAAAAAGCAGCCGGTGTCCGATGGCAAAACCAGTTTCACCAAGCAAGTGGCTCCGATTCTGCTGAGCCGCTGCGGCAAATGCCACGTGGAGCACATGCGGGGCAACTTGTCGATGGCGTCCTATGCGCAGCTTTTACGCGGTGGCAAGAACGGGGTCATCGTTCAGCCAGGCAACGGCAAGGGGAGCCGGATTTACGAGGTGATCGAAAGCGGCGACATGCCGCGCGGCGACGGCAAAGTTTCGAGCGACGAGTTGGCGCTCCTGGTGCGCTGGATCGACGAAGGCGCGCTTTTCGATGGCCACAATCCCGACGACCGATTGGAAGGAGCTCCGGCAGCACCCGCTCCGGCTGCGCCGCCGGCGACTGCAAAAACTCCACCGGGTAAACCAGGCTCGGCGAAAGTTGCCGCGGGGGATAAATCGCGCGGCGCTAAGAGCGAGAGCACGCCCGCAGTGCAGTCGGTGTCGTTTGCCCGCGATATCGCTCCGGTGCTGGAACAGTGCGTCGGCTGCCACGGCGACCGCAATCCGCGCAACGGCTTGGATTTGGATAGTTTCACGGCCATGATGCGCGGCGGCCGCAACGGCTCGCCAATCATCGCCGGCAATCCCAGCGGCAGCTTGCTGATCGAAAAACTGCTCGGCAAAGCCGAAGGTCAGCAGATGCCGGCGGGCAAGCCGCCACTACCGACCGAAACGATCGCCAAGATCGAACAATGGATTGCCGCGGGGGCTGAATACGACGGGGCCGAGCCGGGAATGTCGATGGCCCGACTGGTGGCGGTCACGCGGGCCGAGGCCGCGACTCACGAAGAGCTGATCCGCGATCGGGCGGCACTGACCGAAAAGAACTGGCGGCTCATCTTGCCCGACGCGCACGCCGACCACAGCGACACCGAGCATTTTCTGGTGTACGGCAACGTCAGCGCGCCCGACCTGGTCGAGATCGGCAAGCAGGCCGAAGCGCAGGTACCGAAACTGGAAAAAATGCTCAAGGTTCCCGCGGGCCAACCTCTGATCAAGGGGCGGATGACGATCTACGTCTTCCAAAAGCACTACGACTATGACGAAATCGGCCAGATGCTCGAGCATCGCGAGATTCCGCCGGAATCACGCGGGCATTGGCACTACGACGTGGTCGACGCCTACGCCGCGATCGTGCCACCCAAGAGCGGCGAATATTCGCTCGACACGCTTTTGGCCCAGCAGATCGCCTCGATTTACGTTGCCAGCCAGGGACGCGTACCGCATTGGTTTGCCGATGGTTCGGGGCGAGCGATCGCCGCGAAAATCAATTCCAAGGATTCTCGCGTGCGCGGCTGGGAAAGCCGGCTCAGTCAGGCCTTGGTCGAAGTGGCCCATCCGGCCGACCTGTTGGACAACAAGCTGAATCCCTCGGACAACGACGCCCTGGTCTACGGCTTCGTGCGCAACCTGATGGGCAACGCCGGCCGATATTATGGGCTGCTCACATCGCTTCGCGCTGGGGCAAAATTCGATGATGCGTTTGCCCGCGCGTACGGCGGCCCGCCGAAAGAGATCGTGGAAAGCTGGGCCCAGCACGGCGGCGGAGGGAAACGGTCGAAGTAACGCCTTGCTTCGACGCTCGCTGGCGGCCGGTAGCGTTCAATTCACGACCGGAAGCTGCCCCAACCCCAGGGCGCGATTCATGCTCCCGGAGGAAAAGCCCTCCAGGTCGAGCGTCACGTAGCGAAATCCCAGGCGGCGGAATTCGGCCGAGATTGCCTCGCGGGCCGGGGTTGCCGTGAGCTGGGCAATCGCTTCCGGCGGGACTTCGATGCGGGCCATATCCCCGCGGTGATAACGGACGCGAAGATTCTTGAATCCCAGGCTGCGCAGGAATTGCTCGGCCCCGTCGATCATCGCCAACCGTTCGGGCGTGACGGGTTCTCCATAGGCCACGCGGCTGCTCAGGCAGGGCATGGCCGGCTTGTCCCAGACCGGCAGTTCCCAAAACTGGGCCAGCTCGCGCACGGCGGCTTTGTCGAGTCGACATTCGGCCAGCGGGCTGCGAACTTCGTGGTTGGCGGCCGCCTTCATGCCGGGGCGGTAATCGCCCAGATCGTCGAGATTGGCCCCGTTTGCGATCGCGCGGGTCTGGAGTTGACCGGCCAAGGTTTCGAGTTGCGTGTAGAGCTCGGTCTTGCAATGGAAACAGCGGTCCGGGCCGTTGGCCGTGTACGCCACCTGGTCGAGTTCGCCGGTCTCGACAACGACGTGGCGGATGCCGATCAGGCTGGCCAGCTCGATGGCCGCTTCCAGCTCTCCGGCGGCCAGGCTGGCACTGCGCCCGGTCACCGCCACCGCCGCCGATCCGAGGGCCAATTGGGCCGCCTTGGCGACGACGGCACTATCGACGCCGCCGGAAAAGGCGACGGCACAACTGCCGAAGCCGGCCATCAACTCGACGAGGGAGCTGGCCGCTGCCTGGGGATCGGTCTTCATCGGGGCACGGAAGGACGGGCGCGTAAAAAAGGCAAATACTCCACCGCAATGCCGTGGCGAGCGTTTTTCGAGAGCCCGCTTCCCATAAGGGGGATTCCTTAGTCCCGGGTTGTGGAATCCGCCCTTGTGTGGCCCCTAAGGACCAGGCGGCTATGCACGCGGCCGGAACCGTTTTGGATCCCAACGAGCTTTCTTATCGGCCCTGCGAAAAGAGACATCGACAGCACGAACATGGCAGAGATTTGCCACCGGCATCGTATCGTGCCGGGCGGGAGGGGACAAGGAAAGTTTGCGGCCCGCACCGGCGGTGCTGCTAGCGTGTGTCCGGCTGGCGGCGAGCCGTGAGCGATTCGAGTCGGTGGCGAGTTTTCGCACGCTGTGGGGGGGAGCGCTAACTCGGCTGGTGGCCGCTTGGAAACCGTCGCGTGATGAAAAAATCACCTCGATCGGTCAATTATTCGCCGATTCTCGACAGCATCTCAAACGCGCGTTAAGACAAGGGAGAATTCAACTTACAAATGGGGCACCGGCCGACGATGGGATCTGGAAATGCAATATAAGGCGGCGTCTTACGGGGGGCCGAAGCGGCACACCACAGGCGGAATTGAGGCAAATAGCGGGGGGGGCGGATCCGTTTCGCGCTCCGCGTTCACACTCGTAGAGCTCTTGGTCGTAATCGCGATCATCGGGCTGCTCGTGGCGCTGCTGCTGCCTGCCGTCCAACAGGCTCGTGAGTCGAGTCGGCGGGCGAGTTGCGTGAACAACCTGAAGCAAATCGGGTTGGCCATGACGACCTATCACGACGTCCATAAGAGCTATCCAGCGGCTCGGCCGACACCGGCTTCCGGGATCATGATTCCGTTGCTGCCCTTTCTGGAAGAGCGTGGACTGGCAGGCGAATACAACGCCACGGTCACGTTCTACGACCCCACGAATCAATCCGTGGTTCAAGGCATCTTGCCCGTCGCTCGCTGTCCTTCCACGCCCGATTCTCTCGTGGTGATGACGTTCGCCAACCCGTTCAATGGGGCGTCGAATCCATTTCCCTCCGGCACGAATGCCACCTTCTGGAGCACCCGCGCGGATTACATGGTTCACCATCTGGTGAGCACCAACGGGCTGCCCACCGGAAAGAAACGCAACCCGCCTCTCGTGAACACGGATACGACTTGGCCCATGCGCAAGATCACTGACGGCCTGTCTCAGACGATCTTGTTTCAAGAACAGGCCGGACGACCTGATTACTGGATCGGTGGAACCAAGCAACCGACCGACGCGGGGATGACCTATCCGACGTGGTGGGGGACTTGGGCCGGATACCTGACTTTTCAATATCAGGGTTATGCGGCCGACAACGTCACTGTCGGCACTGTTTGTGCGATCAACTGTAGCAATAGCCAAGGCTCCTACGCTTTTCATCCGACCGGCGAAAACGTGCTGTTTTGCGATGGAAGCGTGCATTTCCTGAATGACACGATAGGGGTGTTCACCATGTACGCGCTGTGCACGCGCGATGGCGCCGAAGCGGTCGACGTCGTAGACGAAGGGCTTTAGTAGGTTGCGAACGTTTGCTTGTGGCCAGTGCGCGACTAACGACTTTCGTACGCGGTCGTCGTTCTTTGTGGCGGCATGCTTTGTCGCGGTGCTGGGCATCGCGGGCTGTGGCAAGCCGCCAAAGCGAGTGCCGCCCCAGGTCGAGCCCGTCATGGGGAAGGTTCGCATCGATGGCCAACCGGTGGGCCGAGTGGAGTTGATCTTTCATCGCCAAGAATCGCAGACCGCCACGGCTGCGGTGGGTGTCCCTCCGACGGCGACCACCGATGCCGATGGCTCGTTCCGGCCCACGACGTACACCGGGGGGGACGGTCTGCCGGCCGGCGACTACATCGTCACCGCAGGCTGGCCGGTCATCAGCCTGGTCGATGGAGAGGAAACAACCGGGGCCGACCGTTTGGGCGGGCGGTACGCGAAGGTCAGTCAGCCGGCGGCCAGGATCACCGTGAAAGCAGGTAATAACGAGTTGGCTCCCTTCGAGCTTAAGTCTCATTAGTGGAAAGCGTATGCATCAATGGCGAATCGGTTCATCGATCACGGAAGCGTTCTCGATATAGCTACCTTCGCGAGATCCGTGCCTAGTTTGGTTTGACAGGTCTTGGTGATTGGTTCCCCACCCAGCTTTCAACAAAGTCGCAGTCTGCAGGAACATAAGCAATGACCAACCTTCTCCCCGTGACTCCCTCCGAACCGGTCGCCCGATCAAACTCCGACTTGCATTCGCTGCGTGTCGAGCGAGTGACCAAGCGTTTCAAGCAAGGGGAAGCCGCGGTCGAGGCGCTCCGCTCGGTTTCGCTTTCGATTCCAGTCGGGCAGTTCGTAGCGGTGATGGGTGCCAGCGGGTCTGGCAAGAGCACGCTGTTGCATGTCTTGGCTGGGCTCACCTGGCCCGACGAAGGTCGCGTTGTGATCGACAATACCGATTTGTCGCAACTGAGCGACGACCAGTTGACCTCATTTCGGCGTCGTCGGATCGGGTTGGTATTCCAGGCGTTCAATCTGATTCCGACCCTTTCGGCCAGGGAAAACATTCTGCTGCCCCTGCTCGTCGATGGCCAGGCGCTGCCAGCGGGGAGGCTGGATTCGCTGGCTGAACGCTTGGGGATCGCCCAGCGGCTGAACCATCGGCCCGACGCGCTGAGCGGCGGCGAGCAGCAGCGCGTGGCAATTGCGCGGGCGTTGATTACCGATCCGGCATTGGTGTTGGCCGACGAGCCGACCGGCAGTCTCGATTCGGTGAGCGGGCAGAAGCTTTGCCGGCTGCTGCGAGAGTTATGCCATGAACAGCGCCGGACGATCGTCGTGGTGACGCACGAACCGACCGTGGCGGTGTGGGCTCAGCGAGTGATCGTGATGAAGGATGGCCAGGTGCTTACGGAATTCGCAACGCGTGATTTTCACGATGCACATTCGCTGGCTGCGCATTATCAGGATATCGTGAACGCTGAAGCGATCGAGGTGACGCCATGAATCTCTGCGGTTGGAGAATCGTCGGGCGACTGGTCGTCGCCCATGCGAGGGCCCATCCGGGACGCGTTCTGTTCACCGCGTTCTCCACGATCACCGCCGCGGCGATCGTTGTCTGGGTGGTCAGTGGTTACGATGCCCTGGTCGACAAGTTCGACGATTTTGCCGAAGGTTACCTGGGACGTTACCAATTGGTCTTGGTACCCGATGCTCGCGGGCCGCAATTCGGCGGTATGGGCGCACCGGGAGGATCAGGACGCGCCCTGCCTGCCGAATTGATCGAAAAACTTGCGACCGATCCCGACGTACTGGGGGTCGACCCGGTATTTCAAACTCGGGCGCGGATCGTAAATCCCGACCGCCCGGCACCGGAGCCGCGCGGCCGAGGGTCGAGGGGACAGCCCTCCGATGGAAATCCTCAAGCTCAAACCGCGAATGGCGCCAACGGCCGTTCGACGGCCGGCGAAGACGCCGCCCCGCCCAGTCCCGCGGATGCAGCCCAGATGATGAATCGTGTTGCTCGGCAACCCGCGCTCGTCGGAACCGATGCCGTGGAACCGCCACATCCGCTGGTCGCGGGTCGCTGGATCGACGTCGCGCATCCTGAGCAGCCGGAAGGCGTACTGACGCGTGTGTCGGCGGAGATGCTGGGGGTGAGCGTTGGTGATCGTGTCGAAGTTTCCGCCGGAACGGGCTTTGGCCCTGGTGCCGCCGATACTCGCGACGCAGAGTCGCAGTCGGTGAAGATCGTGGGCATCGCCGAGCAGCCGAAGACGTTGCCGCCGCCCAAGTTCATGATCGGCTTACCGCCCACGCGCGACGCAGCACTACGACGCGGACCGGCCAGTTCGGCTTTGTACGTCTCCAAGCAGTTGGCCGAGGCGGTAGCCGGGCGCAAAATCGAAACGACCTACGCCGGCTTGATAATCAAACCGGGCGCCGATCCGGGCACCGTCCAGCATCGCTGGGCGGCTGAGTTCGCCTCGGCAAAGCTGCCCTATGAACTGCAGTCGCTGGCGGACGTCGAGGCCGAGATCGACGGCAGCACGACGACCGAGGTCGTTCGGACCGAGGCGCTTTCCGCCACGGGCATCGCCCTGCTGGCCGCATTATTCATCATCTACACCACGCTGAGCATGGGGGTACACGAGCGTACGCGGCAATTCGCGATTCTGCGGGCCGTGGCTTTGAGCAAGTCGCACATTACCGCTCTGATCCTTCTCGAAAGTGCTTTCTTGGGATTTGTCGGCTGGGGCGGCGGTCTGCTGGCCGGGTGGGGATTGCTGTCGCTTGTAAAGAGCCTACGCGGTGCAGCGAACGAGAGTATTTCGCTCGGATTCTGGTGCGTGGTGCTCTCGGGCGTCTGCGCGCTCGGCGGCTCCTTGGCGGCCGCACTCCTGCCGGCTTGGCAGGCCACCCGAGTCAGTCCGCTGGACGCCATGGCCCCGCGACGG
>DATJTR010000172.1:0-4277 GCA_035503215.1 Pirellulales bacterium | reverse complement strand
CCTGGTCCGTGTAGGCGTGCGGGCTGATCCGCAGCTTGCCGCCGCGGCTGCGCACGACGACCCCCGCCGCGGCCAAGCTGTGAACCGCCGCCAGCGGATCGACCCCCGGCACTTCGAACAGCACGATGCCGGAACGATGCTCTCCCTCGCGCAGGCTGACGATCTGGCAGCCCGCCGCCGTCAACCGCTCACAGGCCAGATCCGTGATTTCCAAAATTCGTCGGCCGATCGCCTCCATTCCGATTCCCAAGAGCAGCTCCAAGCTTTCGGCAAAGCCCAGAAAGCCGGGAACGTTCATCGTCCCTCCCTCGTAGCGGGCCGCCGAGGGTTTCAGATCGAGCGCGATGCGGCTGAAATCGGAGGCGTTCGTAACGCTGTGCCAGCCGACCCCGAGCGGCCGCAGGCGCTGGAGGTGTTCCTTCCGCACGTACAACAACCCGGCCCCCTCGGGCCCGAGCAACCACTTGTGACCATCAGCCGACAGAAAGTCAATGTCGGTGGCGCGAACGTCGAGCGGAAACGCGCCCAGCCCTTGAATCGCGTCGACAAACAGGAGGGCCCCGCGAGCGTGAACGAGTTCGGCCAGCGTCGCCGGATCGCTCCGCCAGCCGCTGGCATAGCCGACCCAACTGACTGAAACGATGCGTGTCCGCCGGTCGCATGCCGCGGCGAGCCGATCGAGATCGACCCGCCCGCCGCCGGTGGCCACGCGCCGCGTCTCCACACCCCGGCTGGCCAGGTTCATCCAGGGATAGAGATTCGACGGAAACTCGTTGTCGAGCGTGACGACGTTATCTCCGCTCTGCCAGTCGAGCCCTTCGGCAACCAGCCCGATTCCTTCCGTCGTGTTGCGGACCAGCGCGATTTCATCCGGCTGGGCCCCGATCAGCCGGGCCCCCAGCGCATGCACCTCTTCCACGCGGCGGTTCCAAGCCGGCCACGCCGTGTCTCCCTCGTCGGCGGCCTGTTGGGCATAGCGGACGATCGCGTCGCGAGCGGTCGCTGGCAACGGTGCCACGGCAGCGTGATCGAAATAGGCCCAGCGCGCGGTGATCGGCATCTGGCGGCGAAACTCGGTCCACACTTCCGCGGTCGATAACGTTTCGGCCATTGGCGGCTATTGTGCGATTAAAAAATGGGCTAGGGTTTGCTCTTGCTGCGCGCTCGATCGCGTTCACGACACTCATGGCTGGGGCGCTGGTTCGCTGCCCGTGCTCATTTTCTACCATATCGCGCCCGCTGTCTCGCTTTACAATGGATTTGGCGAGTTAACTGATTCCGCAGCGTCAAGGATCGTCGTTTGGCAGCAAAATGGATCGCGGGCATCGATTTCGGCACGGTGCGGATCGGCATCGCGCTGGCCGACCCCGAGGTGAAGATCGCTTCGGCCTACGAAAACTACACCCGCCGCGGGCCGGCCGCCGACGCCAAGTATTTTTCCCGCCTCGCCCGCGAACAAGCCGTCGATCGGTTTGTCGTCGGGCTGCCGGTCCATCTCGACGGCCGCGAGAGCCAAAAATCGCGCGAAGCGCGTGAGTTTGGTGCCTGGCTGACCGAAGCGACTGGGCTGCCCGTCGAGTATTTCGATGAGCGGTTCACCTCGTTCGAGGCCGAGCAGCATCTGCTCGATGCCGGCCTGACGAAAAAGAAACGCCGCGAGCGGCTCGATAAACTCGCCGCCCAGATCATGCTCACCGCCTACCTCGAACGCACGCCCCGCGCCGCCCCCGCCGATCGCGCTGACGGCGAACTTGGCCTCGACGATCGTTAATCGTGTACCGAAGCGAGATCGCATGGCGAAACTGATCTTTGGCTGCGGCTACCTCGGCCGCCGTGTCGCCCGCCGCTGGCTCTCGGCCGGTGAGACGGTGTTTGCCGTCACACGCTCGGCCGCTCGGGCCGAAGATTTTCGCCGCGAAGGAATCACGCCGCTGGTCGCCGATGTGTTGCGCCCCGCATCGCTCACCGGATTGCCTGTGGCTGACACGGTGCTGTACGCCGTCGGCTACGATCGCACGGCCGGCGAATCGATCGAGCGCGTTTACGTCGATGGCCTGGCCGCCGTGTTAACGGCGCTGCCGGCCGCAACGGGGCGGTTCATCTATATCAGCTCAACCGGCGTCTATGGCCAGGCGACCGGTGAGCGAGTCGATGAAGCCAGCCTTTGCCAACCGACGCGCGACGGCGGCCGAGCCTGCCTGGCGGCCGAGCAGTTGCTGTCGGCTCATCCGCTCGGCAATCGCGCGATCATTCTGCGCCTGGCAGGGCTGTATGGTCCCGGCCGGGTTCCCCATCGCCAGCAGCTTTTGGCCGGCGAGCCGTTGGCGGTGCCGGCCGAGGGCTGGTTGAATCTAATTCATGTCGACGATGCCGCCAGCGTGGTCTTGGCCGCCGAGTTGCGTGCGCGACCACCGCGGCTGTATGTCGTTTCCGATGGTCGGCCTGTCGAGCGACGGGCGTATTACACGGAACTTGCCCGCCTGCTCGGCGCTCCGCCCCCCCAGTTTGCTCCGCCGGCGCCCGGCAGCCCGGCGCTAGTGCGCTCGGCGAGCGACAAGCGAATCGACAACACGCGGATGCGCGAAGAACTCGCCGCCTGCTTGGCTTATCCTTCTTACCGCGAAGGCTTGGCGGCGATCGTGGCCCACGCCGCCGACGAGCCCGCGGCTGGCTGAAGAGTCGGGCGAGTCGCGTGCCTTTTGAAACCGAGTATCAATTGCGCGCGAAAACACGGCGCTTACCGAGTGAAATCGTAACGTATTCCGTGGCCAAGCCACTCCGCCGCGCTCCGCGTTCTTGTGGCTCGCTGGGTCGAGCCTTAAAATTCGACCCGCGGGCCGAATTTCCGCATGGTGCCACCTTTTGACGCTTCGGCCCGGCGTGCGTCACGTCTATTGCTTGGCGAGGATTTTGTTTCATGATTGACCGCAAACCGGTATTTCCCCATGTCATCGAGATGAACTACCAGGCCGGTCAACGTTTGGGCTGCAACGTCTATTTGATCTACGACGGATCGGAATGGCTGTTGATCGATATCGGTTTCGACGAAACGGTCGAAGAAATCGTCGAGCTGATCCGCCAGATGGATTTTCCGCTGTCGCAGTGCCGCATGCTTATCGCCACGCATGCCGACGCCGATCACATCCAAGGGCTGGCACGGCTGAATCAGATTCTCAAGACCAAGATCGTGGGCCATCGCCTCGCGGCCGAACCTTTGGCCACGGGAGACAAGATCAAGACGTTTGCCGAGATCGCCGCGCAAAACATCCATTTGGAAATGCCCCCCGTGAAGCTCGACACGCTGGTCGACGACGGCGACGTCATCGAGCTCGGCAACCTCAAGATCGAGGTCTGGCACACCCCGGGGCATACCGATAGCCAGCTTTCCTTCCGCCTCGGCAAGCTGCTCTTGAGCGGCGACAACATTTATCGCGACGGCTGCGTCGGCGCGATCGATGCCCATCATGGCAGCGACATCCAGGCGTTCATCCGTTCGCTCAGGCGGATTCGCGACAGCGACGTCGAGTGGCTGCTTCCCAGTCACGGGCCGATCTTCCGCAAGAACAACGCGGTGATCGATAAAACGATCAAGCGGCTGGAAGGCTATCTGCACATGGCCGACTTCGGCACCTGCGCCCTCGATTGGCCGCTCATGGACGAGTGGGACGAGGAACTGGCCGCCGGCAAAATGCCTCAATAGCCGCGCTGCGAAGCGTGCAGCCGACCGCTGGCAGTGACGCAATTCCGCTGCCTTTGTCGCATTGCCCGCCGGCGGCCGCGCTGCCAGCATGCCATCGCAAGTCGGCCGCGTTGGCAATTTGGCCGGTTGTAACGAATATTCCCTCAATGCCGGCTGTAACGGCGGTCGATGGGTAAATCAGCGGATCGGCCGCGGCGGACTCATCCCGCGTTGCCGCACCGGTCCCGTGAGAAACCCAGACCGCCGGCGCCTGCGATTGGCCGCCAGCGGAACCGTGCCGGGCGCTCGCGCGATCGGCCGCAGTTTTGTTTCTTCTAGGGGGGGACGTTTCATGATGCGCGCGCGCATGTTGGCGCTATTCTGCGCCGCCGGGCTGGCCACCACGTTCTTTGCCGCCCGAGCCCAGGCCGAGAATGCCTACGGCCAGACCTGGGGCCGGAACTACAATACCCAGGACTGGAACCGGTTCTACCACTACCCGTTCGTCTACTATCCGCAGAATTTCTATTCGTCGCAGTACTACAAGAGCTCCGACGATCTCTACTACCGCTATCCGCAAGAAATGCGGCAACCGGTC
>DATJTR010000171.1:0-2901 GCA_035503215.1 Pirellulales bacterium | reverse complement strand
GTGGCGCACATCGACGCGACCAAGGCCCGAAACGGGCCTGCCCGTTGCCGGCCGAGCGGCCTTCGCAACTCCGCGCACGGCCACGCGGTGCGCTCCGTTGGCCGACCTTGGCCCGGCTTGTCAGTCAGCGGCACCACGATTGACAAGCGACAGCCGCCGACCGCATGCTAATGGCGACTGTGCTGCCCGGTTTTTTAGGGCTCCCGCCAGGCACCCTTCGGCTCCTTCGATTTGCAAGACTCGATAATGCCAGCCGTCAACGCGGGACGTAGCTCGACGTGGACGACGGCATTCTTGCTTGCCACGCGTGGGGTGTGTTGGAGAAGGGTAGCTGACAGCGGCCGCTGGCGGCGAAGTGCGCGATCCGTGAGGAGAACGACGGCCATGTGGCGTGTGCTGTGCATCTTTGTAGTGGTCGCTGCCTCGTTTCCGGGCTCGGGAGCCCGCGCCGCCACCGCCGAGCGCCCAAACATCGTCTTTGCCTTCGCCGACGATTGGGGCCGGTACGCCAGCGCTTACGGGAAATTGACTTCGGGCACGCCGAGCGATCTGGTCTCGACTCCGAATTTCGATCGACTCGCCAGAGAGGGAGTGCTGTTTACGCATGCCTTCGTGAACGCTCCGTCCTGCACCCCCTGCCGCAGTTCGCTTCTTTCGGGCCAGTATTTCTGGCGGACCGGTCGGGGTGCGATTCTCTTGGGAGCGGTATGGGATTCGTCGATCCCAACATTTCCACTGATTCTCAGAGACCGCGGCTATCACATCGGCTTCACCTACAAAGTCTGGTCGCCCGGAACGCCGCCCGACGCGCCCTACGGCGGCCAGAAGTTTGCCTACGCCGGGCACGGCGCCCGTTTCAATCGCTTCTCGCAATTCGTCAGTCAGCAACAGGACGTCGAGGCGGGCAAACAAATTCTTTACGACGAAGTGCGCGAGAACTTTCGCGATTTTCTCAAGGCCCGTCCCTCGGGCAAGCCGTTCTGTTACTGGTTTGGCCCGACCAACACCCATCGGGACTGGATCGCCGGCTCGGGAAAAGCCCTGTGGGGGCTGGACCCAGACAAGTTGCAAGGGAAGCTGCCCGGCTGCTTGCCCGATGTGCCTGTGGTGCGCGAAGATTTTGCCGACTATCTCGGCGAGGTTCAGGCGTTCGACACGGGAGTCGGCGTTCTCCTGGACGAGCTGGAAAAGACCGGCGAGCTGGAGAACACTTTGATTGTCATGACCGGCGACCACGGCATTCCCGGATTCCCGCACGGCAAATGCAACCTGTACGACTTGGGAGTCGAGGTCAGCCTGGCGATTCGTTGGGGCAGCCAGGTGCCTGGGGGCCGCGTGGTGGACGATTTTGTTTGTCTTCCCGATCTCTGCCCGACGATTCTCGAAGTGGCGGGCCAGGCTCCTTTGGACGTAATGACCGGCCGCAGCCTGCTCGGCGTGCTTACTTCCGGGAAGAGCGGAACGGTCGATCCGACGCGCGATGCGGTGGTCGTCGGCCGCGAGCGGCACGTCGCCCTGGCCCGCGAGGGCAATCTCCCCTATCCGCAGCGGGCCATTCGCACTGCCGATTTTCTTTACATTCGCAACTTTCACCCGGAGCGCTGGCCGATGGGCGAAGGTCCCGGGTTCGGCAAGCCGCCGGGGCCCTTTCCCCCGGCCGACGCGCTGAGGAACGACACGTTTGCGGCCTTTGCCGACATGGACGCGAGCCCAACGAAAGCCTGGCTGATCGAGAATCGCGACGATGCTCGGTGGAGAACTTTCTTTGATTACGCGTTTGGCCTTCGTCCAGCGGAGGAGTTGTACGACCTGAAAAACGACCCGGATCAGCTGCACGACGTCGCGAGCCAGACGGAGTACGCGGAGACGAAGGCGAAATACCGGCAACGCCTGATGACCGTACTCGCAGAGACCGGCGATCCCCGCGTGACGGGCGATGGCGGCACGTTCGACCGGCCGCCCTACAGCGACCCGGTTGTCGTTCCGAGCCCGAAAAAGCGCTGACCACGCGCCAATGGCCGACCTGCCGGACACCGGGAACGGCAGTTCAGCGCGGAATCATCCGCGCCGTGGTGGCGAGCGTCAGCACGACCGCGCAGCTGATTTCGAGATCATCGCGGTCAACCGGTGCGCCAAGCCCGCAGCGCGCCGGCCAACTCGCCGGCCGTTTGATAGCGCGCCTCGGGATGCTTTGCGACGCATCGCGCGATGATCTGATCGAGCGAACCGTGACTCGGATTGCCGGTGCTCCGAGCCAGAGCTGCATCATCCGCGGAGGTGCGAGGGCCAAGATACTTGATGATTGCCTCGGACCACTCTGCCGTTGACGCGAACATGTCTCGGTTCGGGCGATTTCCAAACAGCCGCTGCGCGGTCAGCAATTCGAACAAAATGGTTCCCAATGCCCAGACGTCCGCTCGGCGATCAACGCAGCTCGGCTGGCCCAAAAAAGCCCTGGCTTGCTCGGGAGACATATATTCCAGCGTGCCGTGATGGTTCGTTGACGGCGTCCCGCCGGCTGCCTCCCGATAACTCGCCAACCCGAAATCGATCAGACGAGGCACTCCGTCTGGCTGCACGATGACGTGGCCGGGCTTCAAATCGCGGTGGATCAATTCCCGGCCATCGGGGCTCCGTCGTTCATGCACATATTCGACGGCGTCGGCGATCTGCTCGATCATCGCCGCGGCCGCCACGGCGGAATACGGCCCCGTCGTCGCCAACGATTGCGACAGCGAATTCCCTTGCGCGTACTCCATGACGAGAAATGGCCGACCAGAGCGCTCGAAGAAATCGATGAGCGGCACGATGAGAGGGTGCTTGAGCCCGGCGAGCAATCGTGCCTCGTACCGGAAGCGTTGCGCGAGCTTTTCCGAGCGGTCGAGCGGAAATCGGACGACA